>JAITHX010000182.1 GCA_031279735.1 Prevotellaceae bacterium | reverse complement strand
GCGCAAAGGACGCGAAGCCCTTGCGCCCTTTGCGAAGCCCTTGCGCCCCTTGCGTTACAAAAACACTGCAACGCGGTGAAAAAACACGCAAACTTTTTCCACACAATTCACGGCAGAACCGCAGAAATAATACCTTTCAACGGATTCACGCCATTACCGTATAGCAATTGTATAACAACCTTATAACAACTTTCTAACAACTTTAAAATACTTAAACGGCGGATACCGGAACGGGAGGTCTATCAGCCGCGAGGACACGACCACCGAACGCGGATTGCTGAACGCCGCGAAGCTGTCCCGTCCGTGATAGCGGCCTGTTCCGCTGTTGCCGACGCCGCCGAAAGGCAAATGATGGTTGGCAATGTGCATGATAGTGTCGTTGATGCACGCGCCGCCGGACGTGGTGCGGCTCAATATTTCGGAAGCGCGTTTGTTTTCGCCGAAATAGTAAAGCGCCAAAGGTTTGGGTCGTTGATTCACGAACTCGACTGCTTCGTCGATTCGTTCGTAGGTCATAACGGGCAACAGAGGTCCGAATATCTCTTCGCGCATAATCGGGTCGTCGGGCAGTACGTCGTCGATGATTGTCGGGGCGACGTATCTTTGCTCCGCGTCGGTTTCTCCGCCGAACAGAATTGTGCCGCGCTGCATCAGTTTTTGCAGTCGCTCGACGGCGGCGACGCTGACTATGCGCGGATAATGAGGGCTGAGCTTGCAGTCCTCCCCGTACATGGCGATGATGGCGCGCTTGTAATTTTCGATGAATCGCTCCTTTACGCTGACGTGTGCCAACAGATAGTCGGGCGCGATGCAAGTCTGTCCGGCGTTGACGGTTTTTCCCCACGCCACGCGCCTTGCGGCAAGTTCCAAGTTTGCCCGTTCGTCCACAATGCAGGGGCTTTTGCCTCCAAGTTCCAGAATGACGGGCGTCAGGTGTTCGGCGGCGGCGCGCATGACAGCCTTTCCGGTGTCGGGACTGCCGGTGAAGAACAGGAGGTCGAATTTCCGCGACAGCAGAGCCTCGTTCACCGTCCTGTTGCCGTGGGTTATGGAGATGTATTCGGGCGGAAAACACTGTTCGATTATCTCGGTCATCACCGCGGCGGTGGCGGGCGCGTAGGGCGAGGTTTTCAGCATGGCGCAGCAGCCCGCCGATATGGCTCCGACCAGTGGGTTGAAAAGGAGCTGGAAGGGATAATTCCACGGAGCGATAATCAGGACGACGCCCAGCGGTTCGTGGATGATGCGGCTTCCGGACGGCAAAACATGTATAGGAGTACGCACTCTTTGCGGTTTCGCCCAGCGTTCGAGATGTTTTATGTGATGCCTGATTTCGGTGAGGACTATGCCTGTTTCCGTCAGGAAGGCTTCTTCGGGCGACTTGTGCAAGTCGTTCCGCAGAGCGTCGGCAATCTTGTCCCGATGACTGAGGACTGCCTCTTTCAATCGTTTGAGCTGTTGGAGACGGAAAGAGACGTCGCGAGTACGGTGGGAGGCGAAAAAGAGTCTCTGTTGTTTCAGGTTGCGGTCGATGACCGATTCCGGTGTATTTTGCATGATTTTCAATTCGTTTTTCTTCCTGTGAAGTGTTCCATGGTGCGATAGATGCCCAGCCATTCGCCCGCGACGAGGTCGAACCACCGCACGGGCAACAGTCCCTGCATCAGACGCACTAATCTATGACTGCATGGCATGTCGAGAAATATTCGGTCGCGTTCGATTGCCCGAATGATTTTCAGGGCGACTTTCTCCTGATCGAGAAGAGGAATGAGGGAGCGCACGCCGTCGAACATGCCGGTATTGATATAGTAGGGCAGGACGGTAGTGACCTTGACTTGCGTTTTCAGCCGCGTCATTTCCAGCCGCAGACTGTCCGACCAACCGGTTATCGCCCATTTGCTCGCCGCGTACACCGACATTTTCGGATTGGAGATCAAACTCGCCATGGATGCGATGTTGCAGACGTGTCCCGATTTGCGGGCTATCGCGTCGCGAAGAAATATTCGGGTGAGATACATCGGGGCAAGCATATTGACGGCAACAGTCTGGGCGATGTCTTCGGGTTCGTGCGCGTGAAAAAAGTCGCCCGTCACGACGCCGGCATTGTTGATGAGGATGTCGATCATACCGACTTCGGCTATTGTTTTTCGCGCCGTTTGCGTGATTTGTTCGCAATCGGAAAGATCCGCCCGATAGCCGACGATGCTTCCCGTTCGGGAAAGCTCGGCGACGGTATCGGTCAGCGCCTGTGCGTTGATGTCCCATACAACCACGCTGGCGCCCCGTTCAAGAGACAGACGACTCATGATTTTGCCTATACCCGACGCCCCTCCGGTTATCAGTACCGTTTTCCGCAGGAACCCGCTCACGGTTTTTTTACGGAGAAGTCGATTTTCCCGTTGGCTACGGTGACCAGGACACAAGCATCGTTACCGTTGATCATAATGGGAAAAGCCGATTCGCTGTTGGCGGGATGATATGAATATTCGTGAGTGTGTCCGCAGAACATCATGTTGACGCCCGCTCGATTCAGTATGGGCATTAGCGTTTTGCGCAGATGATTGTTGCCGTGCCAGTCCTCGACCGTCGGCGGGATATGCAGAAAAACGATGCGGGTGGAGGCGTTTTTAAATTCGTCGGAAGCAACATTTTTCGAGAGCCACTCGGCTTGTTCCTCGCGGTAGGCATCATAGTCTGCAAGTCCGTAGTATTCCACATCGCTGTCGGGTTTGTCCTCGCCGCAGTCCAGCACCGTGAAACACACGTCGCCGATGGAAAACATATAGTAGAAATTGCCGCTGCGCGTGGGGAAATACTTTATCAGGTCGTTGGCAAACGTGCCTCGCGCCTCGTGGTTGCCCCGCGCATAAACTATGGGGATCCGCGTGGCGAACATCGAAACGGCGGTATCCATGTAACCCTTGAAGATCATTGCTTCGTCGCTGACATGATTCGACATGTCGCCGTTCATCAGCACGAAGTCAAGCGAATCGAAATTGACGGCTTTGCTCGTTTCCCTCATGAAGGATGCCCTGCCGTGCACATCGTTGAAGATAAGAAAGGAGAGCTTCTTCTTTTTCTCGTCGAAAGTCTTAAACTTGAAACGATTTTTCGTCCATGTGCTTGTCGAGGCAACGGCGCCGTGAGTAGTGGTTCGCGTTTTGGAATTGTAGGCGACTTCCTGCGTACAAACCCGGTAACGATACGAAGCGCCGGATTTCAGCCCCTTAAGTCTGACGCGATGCACTGTTTCGGTTGCAAGTTTGCGTCCCGCCACCGATTCAAATACTTTGGGGCGAGCCTCCGCATAAAAGCTTTCGGGAGTATCGGGAGCATACTCCGCCCATGCGACGCCGGGCTTATCCGTTGTCCAGACTATCGTTACCCCGTCGGAAGTCATATCGCAGAGATAAGGTCCGTGCGTAATCTTTATTGCCTGCACTTCGGTTGCGACAATCAGCGCCAGCAAAACCGTGAATAAATTCTTAAATTTTTTCATATTGAATTAAATTAACATTTGTGTAATTAACATTTGAATAACCCTTGCGGTTCAACTATTGTATAACTCCCGACCCGATTAGTTCCTCGTCGGAGTACCAAGCGGCAAACTGACCGGAAGTGATACCGCGCTGCGGTTCGTCGAAAAGGACATAAAGCCCCTCCGAGCGCATTTCAATCCGGGCTTTTTGCAGCGGCTGACGGTATCTGATACGCAGGTCGAAACGTCGGGATTCGCCGGCGCGCATAGCAAGGTCTTTTCTTATCCAGTGAATTTCGCCTGCGGCTACAAAGAGAGCCTTGCGGAACAAACCCGGATGCGCGTCTCCCTCGCCCACATAAACCGTATTCGTTTCGACGTCGATAGCCGCCACGAACAACGGTTCGCGGTGTCCTCCGATATTCAGCCCCTTTCGCTGTCCTATAGTATAATAAAACGCGCCGTCGTGAGTTCCTATTTTCTTTCCGTCGGAGGGCGAATATTTCAGCGGAGTTGAAAGCGCTGCGTAGTCGGAAGCGTCGGGCTGGGGCAAGTTTCGATAAAAATCGGGGAATATCTCAATGACATCGCCCTTTCGCGGAGCTATCTTCTGGCGCAGAAAAACGGGCAAGTCAACCTTTCCCACGAAACATATACCCTGAGAATCCTTTTTGTCGGCGTTCGGCAAACGCTGTTCGGCGGCAATGCGGCGCACTTCGGATTTCAGCATGTTTCCCAGCGGGAAAAGCGCGACGGAGAGTTGCGACTGCGAAAGTCCGCACAGAAAATAACTCTGGTCTTTGCCCGGATCGCGTCCCGCCAGAAGTCGGAACACGCCTTCGGTTTCGAGAACGCGGCAATAGTGACCCGTCGCCACCTTGTCGGCGCCCAGTTCGAGAGCGACATTCACAAAAGCGTCGAATTTTATTTCGCGATTGCAAAGGACATCGGGGTTCGGAGTTCGTCCCTTTTCATATTCGGCAAACATGTAATCCACCACGCGGCGGCGATATTCGCCGCTCAAATCCACAAATTCAAAAGGTATTTCGAGTTTGCGGGCAACCATTCGGGCAAGGTCGGCATCCTCCTCCCACGAACAATCCCCGTGGAGAGTGCCGGTGGAATCGTGCCAATTCCTCATGAACACTGCGACAACTTCATGTCCTTCGCGTTTCAGCAGATAAGCCGCCACCGCCGAATCGACGCCGCCGGAAAGTCCCACGACTATCTTCATTGGCGGCTATTGAACAAGTTTATCGTAATCCGTTTCGAGAGGTTTGTCGGCTATCCAGTCGAAGAGCGTCATTTGCCTTATGGTATAATAGTAATTCCAGTAGTTGCCCATTGCCGAAACGTAGTTCATCAGGGCATTGTCTCTGTCGCGCTGCGCGTTGTTCATTTCCGTGATGTCGATTTTGTCGATTCTGTAACGCTGCATGGAGACCTTGTATCTGTTTTGAGCGATGGTATCGGCTTTGGCGGTAATTTGAAGTTGATTGCGCTGCATGTTGTAGCGGTTGACCTGCAAGAGAATTTCCTGTTCAAAATCCGTCAGCTGCTGTTGAATTTGCACTTTGACGAGTTCTTCGTTGGATTCCGCCATCTTCACCCGTCCCTTTCCCTTTCCCCAGTCGAGAATCGGGATTCGGAGACCGAGCTGAACGCGCTCCATGTCGTTCAGATTATTATAGAC
>JAITHX010000153.1 GCA_031279735.1 Prevotellaceae bacterium | reverse complement strand
TACTGGGAATTGTGTGGAAAAAGTTTGCGTGTTTTTTCACCGCGTTGCGGTGTTTTTGTAACGCAAGGGGCGCAAAGGCTTCGCAAAGGGCGCAAGGGCTTCGCGTCCTTTGCGAATGGCGCGCGGTTACGGGTCTTGAGGGCTTGACCCGCAGCCTCCGGCGACCTTGCGCAAAGGACGCGAAGCCCTTGCGTTCTCTGCGAAGCCTCTGCGCCCTTTGCGGTGAAAAAACACCGCAACGCGGTGAAAAAATACGCAAACTTTTTCCACACAATTCCCAGTAGAACCTAATTTTTAATTCTTAACTGATGTTACGCAGTGTGCGGTTTTTAGCACACAGATGACACAGATGACGCAGATGACGCAGATTTGACAGATGACGCAGATTTGACAGATGACGCAGATTTGACAGATGACGCAGATTTGACAGATGACACAGATTTGACAGATTTACGCGGATTCAAATCCGCGTAAATCTGTCAAATCTGTCAAATCTGTGTCATCTGTGTCATCTGTGTCATCTGTGTCATCTGTGTCATCTGTGTCATCTGTGTGCTAAGTTATTTCTAAAACGCGGTGAAAGCAGGGAGGAAGATTTTAAGACTTGCCCCTGTATTTTGGACACACCACCCTATACCCTATACCTCATACCTAAAATAGCCTGTCCTTCACTATTTCGAGATGCGTGTATGCAAGCGGCGTCACTTCTCGTCCGCGGGGGGTGCGCTGGAGGAAGCCCTCTTTGATAAGGAACGGTTCGTACACCTCTTCGATGGTTCCTGCGTCTTCGCCTACGGCGGTGGCTATTGTGGTCAAGCCTACGGGACCTCCGCGAAACTTGTGGATGATGGTGCCGAGGATTTTGTTGTCCATGCTGTCGAGACCGCGCTTGTCGATGTTCAGGGCATCGAGGGCATAGCGCGTTATTGTCGGGTCGATCATTCCGCTGCCCTTTACTTGGGCGAAGTCGCGCACTCTTCGCAGCAGGGCGTTGCATATTCGGGGCGTTCCGCGGCTTCGCATGGCTATTTCGTTTGCCGCCTCGTTGTCTATTTCCACCGACATTATTCCGGCGGCACGCTTGATGATGCGGAAAAGCGTGGCGGTGTCGTAGTATTCGAGGTGGCACTGGATGCCGAAGCGTGCGCGCAGCGGACTTGTGAGCAAGCCGCTGCGGGTTGTGGCGCCGACGAGGGTAAAAGGGTTCAGGGAGATTTGTATCGAACGCGCGCTCGGACCCTTGTCGAGCATGATGTCTATGCTGTAGTCCTCCATAGCCGAATAGAGGTATTCCTCGACTACGGGGCTGAGCCGGTGGATTTCGTCGATAAACAGCACTTGTCCCTTTTCGAGGTTGGTGAGCAGTCCGGCGAGGTCGCCCGGCTTGTCGAGCACCGGACCGGAAGTTGTCTTCATCGGCACTCCGAGTTCGTTGCTGATTATGCCTGCCAGAGTGGTTTTTCCCAGTCCGGGCGGTCCGTGCAGCAGAACGTGGTCGAGACTTTCCTTTCGCATCAGGGCGGCTTTGACGAATATTTTCAGGTTTTCGATGATTTTATCCTGTCCGCTGAACTCTCCGAACTCGTGAGGACGGATTTTGTTCTCGAACTCCGAGTTCTTTCCGTCCTTTTCCTTTTCCTTGCGGGGGTCAAACTCTGCCATGCGGGTTTAAGGTTTGCCGGACGCGAGTTCGAGTTCGCGGCGAATGTCTTCGAAGCTGCTGTTGCTGCCGTAGAGCATGGTTTGGAAGCCGAACGATGCGCCGGCTTCGATGTTTTCCGCGCTGTCGTCGATATAGAGCGTTTCTTCGGGCGTCACTCCCGACAGTTCGATGAACTTGCGAAATATTTCCGGTTCGGGTTTCAGACAGCCGAGTTCGTACGACAGATACAAGTCGTTGAAATAGCTTCTCAGCGGAAGTCGCGCAGGGGTGAAGTCGCTGGAATCAGCCCACCGCATCACTATGGGATTGGTGTTGCTGAGCAGATACGTCCGGTAGCTGCCGTGCAGGTCGAGAATGAACTGCAGCCTTGCGGGGTCTATGGGTTTAAGGAAGGCGAGCCATCCGCGGTCGATTTCTTTGTCGAAGAGGTCTTTGTCGAAGACGTCTTTGCGGACGAGTTCGCGGACATTGTCGTAGAACTGTTCGGTGTTGATATGTCCTCTCTCGAATTCGGAAAAGAAGCCTCTTTGCCTGTACGGATCAAGGTATTCCTCAACGCTGTCCAGTCCTATTTTCTTGAATTGTCCTATTGCTGCCTCTCTGTCGAGATCGACGATTACGCCTCCGAAATCGAACAGCACGTTCTTTATTGTTGCCATGATTCAGTATGAATTATTGAGTGAGATAAAAGTTTTCATTGTGTCGAATGACATTTGTCCGCCTGCCGTCGCCTTGTCGTCCGACACTGCCGCGTAGGTAAACGGCGCGCCGAGAGGCACGCAGGCGAGGCGCGTCACCCTTCCTGTCTTGCCCATGGCGAAAGCCACCAGAGGGAAATCGGTACATAGAGCATAGAGCGAGAGCACTCTGGCGGAATCGCGCCGGTGGTTTGCCGTGCTTACGAACTTCACCGTGTCGGCGCCCTGTTTTCTGCATTTTTCTATTGCGAGGAGCATCTCCTCCACCGGCGGCGTTCTTTCAAAATCGTGATGCGAAACAATCAGTCTGCATCCGTATCGCTTTGCCTGTTCGGCTACGGCGTGCCGGAACGATTCGTCCGCCTCCGTTTCCACATCGGCGAACGTCGCTCCGGCGCGAATTGCCGCCAGCAGCCTGCCGAGGCGCTCGTCGCGTCCGTAAGCGCCTTCGCGGCAGGCGGCTATCAGAGGTTTTCCGATCGAGAACACTTCCGCGATTTCCTCTATGGTCAGCCGGCACAAGTCGAGTCGTATTTCGGCGAACCCGAATCGTTCTACGGCGGCTTTCACTTCGGCGCGGGAGCCTTCGCCGATGGACACGCAAACCTGTTCGCGGGTCATTTGAACGATTCTTCGGCTACGCCCTTGTTCACGGCGCAGGTTTTCACTTTGGCGTCGATGATCATGCCGGAGATGGACGTCTTCATCGTCCAGGGAAATTTCACGCCGCCGGTTTCGCGATAGTCGCCGTATTCGACCGAAGTCTGCACTAATCCCTGCGGAGTGTCAACGGAGGTGACGGTTTTCACTTTCAGTCCGGTTTCGACGTCGAAGAAGTCCACCACCAGATGATCGCCTTTGGTCACTTCCAGCAGGCGGGCATCCCTGCCGTTCACCTTTTCTATGCCCTTCGCCTTAAGTTTGACGCCCTTCGCCGCATATTCCGCTTCGGGACAGATGGAGGCTTCGCCGGTCAGCGATTCAAACTCCTTGCCTTCGGTGAACTCGCGTTCGTTGCCCGGCGCTATCAGCTTTACGGTTTTGCCGTCGAAGACGATTTTCTGCATCGTCGAGCCGCCGACCGACATGGTTGTGAGGAAGAAATGAGGACGCTTCACGATTTTGCGTATTTCCATCGTTTGTCCCATCACTGTGGTTTCCGTCACCGTTTCGCAGTCTTCTATCCTGTCGATTGCCGCCTTTCCGCCCAATGCTTCGAGATATTTGTCGATAATCTCGGAGGGTTTGGCGTCGGCGGTTGCGTCCGAAGTTGCGCCCGAAGCCGCGTCGATGGGATTGGCGTCCATGTCGTAGAACTTCACCGTGCCGTCGGCGGAGAATTTTTTCAGCGATTCGGCGCGCGATTCGTCGGCAGTAACCACTATCAGCGCGTTGTCCGGATGCAGATATTTCCGCGCCGCCGCCTGCACGTCGGCTTTCGTCACGGCTTCGAGGCGCTGGAGAAATGTTCCGTAGTAGTTCTTCGGCAAACTGTATTTGTCGATATTCACCGCTTGGGCGGCAATGATGGAGGCGTTGGCGAGCGCGCGCCCGAACTCTCCGGCAAGGAAAGCTTTGGCGTCTCTCAGTTCCTCGTCGCTCACCGGCTCGCTGATCATGCGGTTGAGTTCGACGAAGATTTGGGTCAGGGCGCTGTCGGTAGCTGCGGCTTTCACCGACGCGGCGCTGTTGCCCGAAGTGAGAGAGTATCGCCCTGCGAGTTCGTCGCTTGTAAGCGAGTTGTAAACGCCGTAGGTATAGCTGTGGCGTTCGCGGAGGTTGGCGAAGAGACGCGACGAGGCGCCTCCGCCGAGTATGTGGGTCATCAGTCGGGCGGCGGCTTCGTCGGGCGCTCCGACCCGAAACTGTACGGGATAAGTCACGTCGATTGACGATTGTACGGCTCCAGCCTTTTTGACCATAGCCACTGAAGTGCGCGCCGGAAGTTCAGGAATCACGTAGCGCGCTTCGGAAACGGATTTCCTTTTCCACTGACCGAAATACTGCTGGACATTTTTCTTCGCCTCGCCGAGCGTAACGTCGCCCACTATCACGAGGCGCGACACGTTGGGAGCGAAATACGTATCGTAGTACTTGCGCAGGTCGTCGAGAGCGACGTTTGCAACAGTCGCCTCAGTAATCACTTCTCCTTCGGGATACTCTCTTCCGTAGGTCAGCGCCGACGATACGCGCTCGTTGATTGCGCCCGCGTCGTCGGCTACGCTCGCCAGAGAGCTTTTGATTCTTTCCAGACTCAAATCAAATTCCTTCCGGTCGAACACCGGATTGAACAGCACGTCCGCCAGCAGCTCCAGCGCCTTGTTCTCGTGTTTCTTCAGCACCGATATTCTGCCTCCGTCGCTGTTTGCCGACAGGCGCGCGCCTATCAGGTCGATGTCCCGATTCAGAGTTTCCTTGTCGCGTTTTGCGGTCGCATTGCCGAACACTTCGGAAAACAAGTCGTTCAGCCCCGCCTTGTCGCCTTTGAGCGCGGGCTTTACGTCGAGCGAAAGAGTATAGTGGACTATCGGCGCGCGGCGGTCTTCCACCACAAACACCTTCAATCCGTTGTTCAGCGTGAAAGTCTCGGCGTTCCTTATCTTTATTTCCTTAGCCGCGGCGGGCTTGGGACGAATACTTCTGTCGATTGTCCGCGTTCGCGCCGAAGCCGAAGCCGACACGAGCAGAGCCAGTGTCAAAACAATTGTTGTTTTCATTCAACCTTATTATTATGTGTGTTATGTGATTTTAATTCGCGTGAGGGAGATAGTGAAGCACCACCCGATTCGTCGGAGCGAGATATTTCCGCGCCACCCTGAGCAGGTCTTCGCGGGTGATTTTCCGGTACTCGTCGAGAGTTCGGTTAATGCGTCCCGCGTCGCGCAGATAAGTGTAGTTCGATGCGAGTTCCAGAGCCACATACGGAAGAGTGCTCATGCTGGCGGCGATTTCGTACTCTTTGGCGGCGATAGCCATCCTAAATTCGTCCTCCGACACGAGTTCCGTTCTCGCCCTGTCTATTTCGGCATTGACCGCCGCTTCGACTTCGGCTGCGCTCTTGCCCGCGCCGGCTATCCCGACAACGTAGATCAGACCGGGATTCTCCTGAATGTAGGGAAACATCAGCGTCTGCACGGCGAGACCTTTGTCCTGGATATTGGTTTTGAAGCGCGAACTCGCTCCTCCCGACATGATCGAGGCGAGAACGGAAACGGCATAAGCATCGCCGGTCATCGCCGGACCGTGATAGGCTATGAACACTCCGGGCAGCTGAATCCGGTCGCGTATCGTGTCGCGTATTTCGGCTTTCTGTTCGGGTTCCACCGCCGTCGGACGAACGAGGGGACGGGAGCCGCGCGGGATGTCGCCGAAATAGTCCTCGATCCACTTGCGGGTCTGAGCTTCGTCGAAGTCGCCGGCAACAACAAGCACACAGTTGTCGGGAACATACCATGTTTTATAAAACCCGTACACGTCGTCGAACGTGGCGTTTCGGATATGCTCTTCCGAGCCTATGGTTTGCCAGCGATAGGGATGCACGGTGAAGGCGCGGCGTCCGATTTCGTACATCCAGTTTCCGTAGGGACGATTGTCGTACGACTGCTTTTTCTCTTCCAGCACCACGCCCTTCTGAGTGTTGACGCCCGCAGTGTCGATCTTGGCGTGCAGCATGCGTTCGGATTCCATCCAGAGAGCGAGTTCGAGATTGTTCGAGGGCATCATCTCGAAATAATAGGTGCGGTCTTGCGTGGTGTTGGCGTTGAGCGTTCCGCCGTTGGACATCACCGTTTTCATATATTCTCCGCGTTCGATATGCTTCGAGCCTTCGAAGAGCAGATGTTCAAAGAGATGCGCAAACCCCGTGCGCGTAGTGTCCTCGTTTTTCGCGCCAACATGATACATCAGCGACACGAGAACGTTCGGCGTATAGTCGTCCCGATGCAGAATGACATGTAAACCGTTGGGGAGATCGTATTCCGCGAATCGAATTTCACCGCCGCTACGTCCATTTGCTGTCGATGCCGCGACAAACGCCGACATTAAAAACATAATTATTTTTTTTGCCATATACTTGTTTTTTACTTACGTACGTACTTTCATCATATCTTTTTCTTCGCACACGCCACATTATTCTTTTGTACATTAATTTGTGCGGGCGCAAAGGTATAAAAAATTTAGGGTATGGGGTGTGGGGTATAGGGTATGGGGTGCTTCGCCTGATGGCAGGGATTCTATTGCCGTCTTCCCTCCTATTAGGCGAAGCACCCCATACATGGAGTGTCCAAAATACGGGGGCAAGTCTTAACTGATGTTACGCAGTGTGCGATTTTTAGCACACAGATGACACAGATTTGACAGATGACACAGATTTGACAGATTTACGCGGATTGGGATTCGTGTAAATCTGTCGAATCTGTGTCATCTGTCAAATCTGTGTCATCTGTCAAATCTGTGTCATCTGTGTGCTAAAAACCGCATACTGCGTAACATCAGGTCTTAAGATATTCCTCCCGTTTTTCACCGCGTTGCGGTGTTTTTTATAAACGCAGAGGGCGCAGAGGCTTCGCAAAGAACGCAAGGGC
>JAITHX010000142.1 GCA_031279735.1 Prevotellaceae bacterium | reverse complement strand
AACGCTTCCAACGGCATCCACGAACGCTATGTTTACGATGCTTCCTACGTCAAACTGCGCGACCTGCGGCTCGCCTACACTTTTAGCCCGAAACTCGTCGGCAGAATAGGACTGCAGGGGCTGACCGTAGCCGCCGTAGCTCGCAACCTTGCGATCCTCCACCGCGACAGGGAACTGAACATCGACCCCGAAGCCGCTCTCAACACCGGAAACGTGCAGGGCATCGAAGCCCTGACAAGACCGACCACACGCTCATTCGGCGTAAACATCAATGTTAAATTTTAACACAGTCAAAATAATCATATAAACAATCATAAAATGAAAAGGAATATACACGCCGCACTCATCGCCGCACTGCTCTGCGCGTCAACCTTCATCGCCTGCGAATCGCTGGACGAAATCAACGTTGACCCGAACTCCACAAGCCAGCCTCGACCGGACTACCTGCTCGCCGGCGTCGAGAAAAATGGCGCCGACCTCTACTGGGGCAGCGCGCTGGGCTACGGCGGCACTCTGCTGTTCGTGCAGCACTGGGCTGCAATCCAGTACACCGACATCGACAGATACAGCTTCACAAACACTGCCTCGATAGTTGCATCCACATGGAACACCGCCTACACTTCTCTCGTCGCCAATCTGGACATCATCATCGCGCTCCCCGACGGCGTTTCAAACGCAAACTATCGCGGCGCGGCTCTCGCTCTCCGTTCGTGGGTGTTCCTGCTCCTTGCGGATCTCTACGGCGACGTTCCCTATTCGCAGTCCGGCAAAAGCATAGTCCCCGCATACGACGCCCAGCAAAGCGTTTACGCCGGTATCCAGAACGACCTCGACGAAGCGCGGCGTCTGCTGAACTCCGCCGCAGGGAAAATTGCCGGCGACGCAGTCTATGGCGGCGACATCGAAAAGTGGCGCAAATTCGCCGCCTCGCTGAAACTCAGAATCGCCCTCCGGACTGCCGACCGCGAACCCGAAAAAGCGAAACAGCTCGTCGCCTCCCTGAACCCCGCCGAACTCATCTCGAACAACGACGAAAGCTTCCGCCTCGTTTACACCGCATCTCCCTACAATAACCCCCAGCACGAGCATTTCGTTGCCCGCAACGACTATCGCATCTCCAAAACCATTGTCGATAAACTGAAAGCGCTCAACGACCCTCGCCTCCCCGTCTATGCCGACCTGCCTCGCGACCAGTCCGAAAGCGACTACCGAGGCGGCGCCAACGGACTGAGCAACGGAGAAGCCAACAGTCAGGGATTCGACCGCATCTCCCGACCGGGAAAACAATTCATCTCGCCCGACGCGCCGGCCGTGATCTACTCCTGCTCCGAACTCCTCTTCAACCTCGCCGAAGCCGCCGCCCGACAATACATAGCCGGCAATCCCGAAGAGTATTACACGCAAGCCATAAAAGCCTCGTTCGCACAATTCGGCATAACCGACGCCGCCGCAATCGACGCCTATCTCGCCCAGCCCGCCGTGAAGTACGACGCAAGCAACTGGCGCAAATCCATAGGCGAACAGAAATGGCTGGCGCTCTTCGGTCAGGGACCCGACGCCTTCACCGAATGGCGACGTCTGGATTTCCCGAAATTGACCGCCGGACCCGCAAATGTGCTGAACGACAAAATACCGCTGCGCCTCTTCTACCCCGGCACCGAACAGTCGCTCAACGGAAAGAATCGGGAATCGGCAGTGGCTCGACAGGGAGCCGATGTGCTGACAACGCCGCTCTGGTTTGACGTCCGTTGATCAATTACGAATTACGAATTACGAATTACGGCCGACTGCGGCTGTACCACCGAAGTCGGCCGTAATTCGTAATTCGTAATTCGTAATTGAAATCTGTGTCATCCGCGTCATCTGTGTGCTAAGTTATTTCTAACACATCCCATAGTCTCCGCGAGTTCCGCGTCCGATTCGGGCGCTCGCCCCGACGGAGTCCGAAACCCCGCCCTGCCTTCAAATTTTCCGGCTTCCGGCGTTATTTTCGAGACTCGCATGTTTTTCGGCATAATTCGCGCGTTTCGACCGTCTTTTACGTTTTTGAAGCATCCATGCGTTCAGCGCAATACGGTCTATGCTCGCGGCATCCCCGACTATAACGCCCTGAAACAAGCCTCGCTGTCGTTCTTTCTTCGTCCTTCCTATATCCTTCCTGTATCCTTCCTATATCCTTCCTATACCCGGAACGACGATATGCTCTGCGGCATTTACTGCAACTGTTCGCGCTCCGTGACGCTGCCGGACAAGTCCGAAACGGAGACCGTGATTTTGGTTGTCTCCATGTCGCCGTTTTCCCGCGCCGCGGTGTAAGGGATGTGTTAGAAATAACTTATAAGGGATGCAGTTCGGTTTTTTAGCACACAGATGACACAGATGACACAGATGACACAGATGACGCAGATGACACAGATTTACGCGGATTTGAATCTGTGTCATCCGCGTCATCCGTGTCATCTGTGTGCTAAGGAATTGTCACGAAATAACTTGACTTTTTACCGTCGTGTTGCGGTTTCTCACCGCAAAAGACGCGAAGCCTTTGCGCCCTCTGCGAAGCCTTTGCGCCCTTTGCGGTAAAAAAACACCGCTATGCGGTGAAAAAACCGTCAAGTTATCTCGTAACACTTACTTAGTGTCTCCGTCTCACTCCACCCGTCCGACAGGCACTAACCACTAACCACTAACCACTAACCACTAACTAACCACTATTTTACATTATTTCGGAGAAAATCGGCTTGACTTTTTTTTCCCTGTCTTTTTCCCTTGTTTTGATTGTCAAGCGAACTATTTCCGACCAAACGACGCAGGAAACTATCACTGTCAGGAAAAAGAATGTCTTGGAGGTGTTTTGAAGCAGCAGTCCGGCGAAAATGTATGCCACGCTTATTGTCAGCATTATTCCTGTCGATTGTTTGTGATTGAATCCGAGAGAGAGGAACATGTGGTGCAAATGGTTTTTATCTGCCAGAAAAGGCGATTTCCCCTGCATGGCTCTGATGACGAATACTCGCAGAGTGTCGAACATCGGAAGCACGAGAACACATATCGAAACCATCGGCACGTTGATTATCCGGTACGGAGAGGCGGACGCTATGTTTATTTCGTTGAACTTTATTGTCAGAACGGCTATCAGCGCTCCGATTACCAGAGAACCGGAATCGCCCATGAAGATTTTCTTGTTTCTGGAAAACACATTGTATCCGAAGAACGGCAGCAAAGCGCCCAGCAAACAGAAACTCAAAACAAGATACATCATTTCGCCGTTCAGAGCGAAATATATCCCGAAGAACAGCGAAACAACCATGCCAACGCCTGCCGCCAAACCGTCGATCCCGTCTATCAGATTGACTGCATTTATTATCACTATTATTACAAATGTTGTCAATAGCACGCCCCATATATAGTTCAACTCGTTTATTCCGAAGAATCCATGCAGATGCGTCAGCCGGAAGTCGCCTACGCAAACCGGCAGCAGCACTATCAGCGCTTCCAGTCCGAGTTTCAGTTTAGGAGAGATTACCATAACGTCGTCGTACAAACCTATCAAAAACATTCCTAACGCTATAAATCCTATATATTGGGCTTTCCCGTCAGTTTGCGCCGAAACGAACAGGAACGCGAGTATAAACGCAGAAAAGATCGCAACGCCTCCAATATTTGGAATCCGACCGGTGTGGGAAGTTCTGTGATTTGGTTTAGCAACCAAGTCTTTCGCTACGGCAAGCTTTCTTACGGGCGGGATCAGCGCGAAGCCTAAAATGCCGGCGAGGAAAAAGGATCCAAGTATTAATTCGTACATAATTAAAGTTTTATATATAGATAAATTTTTACACACATTTTTCTTTACTTTATCATTCGGCTTTTATTACCAAAAATAACAACAATTCAATAGACGACGAATGATTCTTTTTTGTTGCATCCCTTCTGTCTAAAAAAGTGTGATTTTTTTATATTGCCTTGTTTTACATAGTGTATGGTATAGTATGTGTAGGGCGGGTTGTCCAAAATCCCGTATCTCGTTACAGAAATATCTTCCTCCCGTTTTTCACCGCGTTGCGGTAAACACGAGGCAAGGGTACGGAGAACTTTCAACTTTCAACTGACCATATACCCAATAACTGGGGTGTCCAAAATATGGGGGCAAGTCTTAAAATCTTCCTCCCGTTTTTCACCGCGTTGCGGTGTTTTTTTTCACCGCGTTGCGGTGTTTTGTTCACCGCGAAGGGCGCAGAGGCTTCGCAGAGAACGCAATGGCTTCGCATCCATAGCGACACACACACAGCGCAAAGGACGCGAAGCCCTTGCGTTCTCCGCGAAGCCTCTGCGCCCTCTGCGGTTAAAAAACACCGCAACGCGGTGACGAAGCACTGCGTTGCGGTAAACACGAGGCAAGGGTACGGAGAACTTTCAACTTTCAACTGACCATATACCCAATAACTCATACGTCAGGTACGGAGTTCCGTGCACCGGATGGCACCCCATACCCCATACCCCATACCCTAAATTATTCAATTGTCAATTCGATGCTTTTCAAATCCTTGTCGTCCGAAGAGCCTCCGTAGAGTATCCGATATTTGCCGGGGCGCATTTCGGGAGTTTGCTTCTCGTCGCTGAATGAGAGGAACGATTTGGAAGGCAGTTCGATGCTTACCTGAACGCTTGTTCCCGCCCTGACGTTTACACGTCGGAAGGCTTTCAGAGCCTTGACGGGAGCGGCAGGATCGTTCGGGTTCTTGACATAGATTTGCGCCACTTCGTCGCCGTCGCGCTTGCCGGTATTGGCGAGGTCGAAAGCTAGGGTTACCGATTCGTTCCGTCCGATTTTGCTTTTCGACAGTTTCGCGTTCCTGTAGTCGAACGAGGTGTAGCTCAATCCGTAGCCGAAGGGATAGAGCGGTTTTTGCGTCATGTAGCGGTATGTTCGTCCCTTCATGTTGTAGTCGAGGAAGTCAGGCAGCTGGTCGATGGATTTATAGAACGTGACGGGCAGACGTCCTGCCGGATTGTAGTCGCCGAAAAGCACGTCGGCAACAGCCGTTCCCGCTTCCTGTCCCCCGTACCATGCGTTCAGCACGGCGTCGAGGTTCTCGTTCTCCCAGTTCAGGGCGATGGCGCTGCCGGTGCAAAGCACATAGACCACCGGTTTGCCCGTCGCTTTGAGCGCCTGCACGAATTTGCGCTGCACGGCGGGAATTTCGACATTGGTGCGGTCGCCTCCCTTGAATCCGTCTATGTTTATCGACATCTCTTCGCCTTCGAGACGGGGCGATATTCCCCCGACAAACACTATCGCGTCGGCATCCTTCACCTTCGCAACCGTTTTGCTTATGTCCAAAGGTTCGCGCATCCCTATTCCGAAGTGCAGCGTTGCGCCGCCCGTACCCTGATAATATTCCACTTTGATGCGGTAGGTCTTGCCTTTTTCGACCTTCAGCGAGGTATGTTCGGTTCTTTTGGCGGTTTCCCTCCAGTATTCGAACAGGAGCTTGTCGTCCACGTACAGACGGTAGCCGTCGTCGAATTGTCCGCTCAGGATGACTTCGCCGGTTACGGGCGAAGCGAACTCGCCGGTGAAGCGTCCGGTGAAGTTGTGCGCAGGCACTTTTTCGGCAAACTGCGTTCCGCCGCTTCCCTCGTAGTGCAGACTTGCGGCGTGTCCCTTATGCACAGGCGCGCCCTCGAATTTGAGATTGTCGAAAAACTCCACGTCGAAACCCTGTTTGCCCGATGCGGAAACATGACTGCCGAGATCGACAACTACGTAATCGTCCGTGTGGTTGCAGCCCTTCTCGTAGATCACTTCGGCGCCGGACGCTTTGTTTCTGATGCCGTCGAGAATGGTGACGGTTTTTGCGGGGAATCCGTTGTAGTTCGACCAGAGCATCACCGAATCGTGGGCGTTGGGTCCCACTACTGCGATTTTCTTCAGGTTTTTGTTCAACGGCAGCGTATTGTTTTTGTTTTGCAGGAGTACCATGCTTTTGCGCGCCATTTCGAGTGCCTGAGCCACGTGTTCCTTGCTCGAAACCACACTGTAGGGGATTTTGGAGTAAGGCACGCGCTCGTCGGGATCGAACATGCCGAGTTCGAAGCGTCCGCGCAGCAGCCGGCGCAGAGAAACGTCGAGTTCTCTTTCCGTTATCAGTCCCTTTTTCACAGCGTCGAGCATGGCTTTGAAACTGAATCCGTGACCACATTCGAGATCGGTTCCCGACTTGATGGCGGCGGCGGAAGCCGAGGCAGCGTCGGGATGCGTTTCGTGACGTCCCTTGAACCAGAAATCGTCGATAGCTCCGCAGTCGGTGAGAATGATAGCTTTGTAGCCCCAGCGATTGCGCAGAATGTCGAGCAGCAGTTTGTCGCTTCCGCAGCAGGGTTTGCCCTCGTAGCGGTTGTAGGCGCACATTACTTCCTGCACGTTGCCTTCCGCGACCAGATCCTCGAAAGCGGGGAGATAAGTAGTCCACAAGTCGCGGGGAGAGACAGTCACGTCAAATTCGTGCCGGTTCCATTCCGGACCGCTGTGCACGGCGTAGTGTTTCGCGCAGGCGTGCGACTTGAAATATTTCGGGTCGTCGCCCTGCAAGCCCTTGACCACGGCAACGCCCATCCGTCCCGTCAGATAAGGGTCTTCGCCGTAGGTTTCCATGCCCCGTCCCCATCGCGGATCGCGAAAGATGTTGATATTGGGCGTCCAGAACGTAAGCCCCTTGTATCGTTCATAATCTTTGGCCGCCTGATAGCGATGATATTTGGCGCGGGCTTCATCGCTCACCATGCTGAAGGTTTTGAACAGAGCATCGTCGTCGAACGTGGCAGCCATAGCGATAGCCTGCGGGAAAACCGTAGCGAGATCGGCGCGGGCAACGCCGTGCAGAGCTTCATTCCACCAGTCGTAGGGAGGAATGCCGAGACGCTCCACGGCGGGAGTAGCGTTCATCAACTGTCCGACTTTCTCTTCGAGACTAAGCCGATTCAGCAGGTCTTCGATCCGTTCGTCAAACGAAAGGTCAGGATTTCTGAACGGATACGTTTTCGTTCCGTTGTTGCACGAAGCAAGAATACAAATAAATGATAGAAAAAGAACAATTTTTTTCATACACACAAAATATTTATTTAACAAAATTTTATTTTCCAATTTCTAATTCGGATGCAAAGATAATACTTTTGGTTCTACTGGGAATTGTGTGGAAAAAGGTTGCGTGTTTTTTCACCGCGTTGCGGTGTTTTTGTAACGCAAGGGGCGCAGAGGCTTCGCAAAGGGCGCAAGGGCTTCGCATCCTTTGCGAAGAGCGCCGGCTGCCGGTCTTGATCCGCAACCTCCAACGACCTTGCGCAAAGGGCGCAAGGGCTTTGCAAAGGACGCGAAGCCTTT
>JAITHX010000103.1 GCA_031279735.1 Prevotellaceae bacterium | reverse complement strand
ACGCTTTCGACACGATTGACGTGGACAGACACATTCCCGTCACCTCGGTGAGAAACGACAGGACGTTTGCCGTGATTATCGCCAACGAAAAATATCAGAGCGAATCGCTGGTGGACTTCGCCGCGAACGACGGCGAAACGTTTGCGCGCTACTGTACCATGACGCTGGGTTTGCCGGAAAGAAACGTGCGTTACTTCCCCAACGCCACGCTCAACAACATCCGCGCCCAGATAAACTGGATAGGCAAAGTGGCCGCAGCCTACCGCGGCGAAGCGAATCTCATCGTATATTACGCCGGACACGGCATTCCCGACGAAGAATCGAAAACCGCATACCTTCTCCCCATAGACGGCTACGGCTCGGACGTTGCAACCGGCTACGAACTGAACGAACTCTACAGGCGACTCGGCGCCATGCCCGCAAAGAGCATCACCGTGTTTATCGACGCCTGCTTCAGCGGGGCGCAGCGCAGCGGACAGAGTCTGGTTTCGGCGCGAGGAGTAGCCATCAAAGTCGATCGGGGCAAGCCTACCGGCAACACGGTGGTGTTCTCCGCCGCGCAGGGCGACGAAACCGCCTATCCCTACCGCGAAAAGAAACACGGACTGTTTACCTACTTTCTGCTGCGAAAGCTGCTTGAAACCGGAGGCGACGCCACGCTCGAGGATTTGAGCGAATACGTCAGTAGAGAAGTGGCGCAACACTCCATCGTGGTGAACAGCAAAAGCCAGACGCCCACGGTGACGCCCTCGCCGAGCATGACGAACTGGCAGAACTTGAAATTGAAATAACCCTTTAGACCAAGAAATACCGCAATGTATAACGCTACATCAGGCAAAATCGCGGCATCGCTGCTGATTCTGCTCATTTCAATATCCGCAGCCTTCGCCCAGAACAGTGACCGCACGAAGGAATTTGACGAGTTCCGCCGGCGCGCCAATAGGGAGTACAGCGAGTTCCGCCGGCGCGCCAACGCCGAATACGCCGATTTCATGCGTCGCGCATGGAAAGAGGTGCAGCCGGAAGAAGGCGACCCCGTGCCGAAGTCGCCCGACCCCGTCGTTCTTCCAACGGCGGATCCCGACAGAAAACCCACAGTCGAATCGCTGCCTTTCGACGGGATAGTTCCGGCGCTCAAACCGCTGCCGCGACCCCGCGCCGTCGAACCTCTCGAACCGCCCGCAGCGCCCGCGCTCGCCGCGCAGCGGACTTTGCCGGCAATTGCGCCGCCCGAAGCGGGAGAGGGAGAGGGAGAGAATGACACGCCCGCCGAACCGACCGATTCGCCGCTGACCTTGAAAATCGGCAGAGTCGCGCCGCGTCTCGCCGTTCAGCCCGTTCAGCTCGTTCAGCCCGACGCGGCGGAAAAACAGCAGGAGCAGGCGCAGCCCGTCGAGCCGTCGCCGACAGCAACAGCGCCCGCGCCTCTGCCGACGCCTCTGCCGACGCCTCTGCCGGCGATTGTGCCCGCCAGCGTTTCGGACAGCCGCCCGTCCGAAAGAAAGCTCGTCCGACCCGGCACGCCCGGAACACCCTCGTTCGACTTCACGTTCTACAATACTGCATGCGCCCTCAACATCGACCGTTCGTTTATCTTCGCCCTGCCCGACGTCCGCGAGGAAAGCGTTGCGGACGCATGGGAAAAACTGTCGAACACCGAGTTCGCGCCCATGGTGAACGAATGTCTGCAGCTGCGCGACAGTCTGAATCTTTGCGACTGGGGCTATCTCCGCCTGCTGAAGACCATAACCGAGAGTCTCTTCGGCAGAGAGTGCAACGAGGCAGTACTGCTGCAAATGTTCATTCTCATACAGTCGGGCTACAAGATGCGTATCGGACGTTCCGTCGGACGTCTCACCCTGCTCGTCCCCTCGGAGGAACAGATCTACCGCCGCCGCAAACTGACGCTGGGCGGAGTGAAACACTATATATACGATCCGAAACTCGGAAAAGACGCATTCCATGTCTTTGTCCGCGAATTTCCAAACGAGCGCTGGTTCTCGACGCAAGTCCTGCAGCCCGCTCTGGCAGTCGCGCCTTCCGCCCCGCGCACATTCTCGTCCGAACGCTATCCCGACATGCGCGTAACGGCAAGCGTCAACAAAAACCTGATAGACTATTTCAACGACAATATTCTGCAAGTGCATTGGCGTTCCTACGTCCACTCCTCGATGAGCAGCGAACTGAAGCGCGAACTGTTTCCCGCCCTGCGCCGCATCGTCGGCGGCAAAAGCGAAACGGAAGCCGCCAACATGCTGCTGAACTTCGTCCAGACCGTCTTCGAATACCGGAACGATCAGGAACATTTCGGATACGAGCGCTCGCTGTTTGCCGACGAAACATTCTTCTATCCCTACAGCGACTGCGAAGACCGTGCAATTCTGTTTGCCGTTCTCGTCCGCGAACTGCTGAAACTGGAAGTCGTGCTGCTCGAATACCCGGAACATCTCGCAACGGCTGTGCTTTTCAGCAACAGCGTGGACGGCGATCATCTGACTTTCGATAACCGCAAATTCACAATATGCGACCCTACGAACGTGGGCGCGGACATAGGAATGGCGATGGACGAATACAAACAGACTAACGCAACGGTAGTGCTGCTGTAAATTATCAATTACGAATTACGAATTGAATCAATTACGAATTACGAATTACGGCCGGCTTCGGACGTAATTATCAATTACGAATTACGAATTACGAATTACGAATTACGAATTACGGCCGGCTTCGGTCAATTACGAATTACGAATTACGAATTACGACCGACTTCGGACGTAATTATCAATTATCAATTACGAATTACGAATTACGACCGACTTCGGACGTAATTGTCAATTATCAATTACGAATTACGAATTACGAATTACGTCCGACTTCGGTCAATTACGAATTACGAATTACGAATTACGGCCGACTTCGGTCAATTACGAATTACGAATTACAGATCGTAATTCGTAATTCGTAATTCGTAATTCGTAATTGATAATTGATAATTACGTCCGCAGTCGGTCGTAATTCGTAATTCGTAATTCGTAATTGATTAGCAGTCGTTCGTAATTCGTAATTCGTAATTCGTAATTGATAATTACAGCCGAAGCGTTCAAGTCTTTTCGGTTAATGCAGATCATTAAAACATAAAACAGCCCGTCCGCGCGGGAGCGGACGGGGAATACATGTTTATGAAAAAGAAAAGAATCGGTTAGCGGCGGACAGGTTCAAAAGAAATATCCGACCGAAAGGGCGAATGTGCCGGTTTTCATGCTGTTTTTATCTTCGCCGTTATCTTCGCTGTTGCTACTCTTCTTGTAAAGATTCGACAGTCCGAAGCTGTAGCCTGCGCCTATCGCGATTTTCTTGATCTCGACGCCGAAGCCTACTCCCAAACCGAAATCCATTCGCTTGATGATTCCGCCATCTTCTTTGAAAAGATCCCGTGTCTTATCGCCTTCTTTTACCTTTGCTCCGGCAATAAGGCTGAAATACGGACCGGCGGTGGCGTAAAACTTCAGTCCCTCGACTCCGAATTTGTACTTCAGATTGACGGGCAGCTGAATGTTGTGCAGGGAAATCCTTCCTCCGTCGCCCCCCTCTTTCTCTTTCGCGCCGTTAAGCACATACAGAAGTTCGGGCTGCAGAGCAAAAGATTCGGTGAACGAATATTCCATCATTCCTCCGAGCAGAAAACCGAGACGAGCCTTGTAGCGATCTTCTTTCTCGCCCTCCCAGTTTTTAGTAGACAGGGACGACACGGCGCCTCCGATTTTGGCGCCGAAGCGCAACTGTGCGTTTAATCCGAGTGTAAACGCCAAACCACAAACAATTAATAGAAATTTTTTCATTATGTATTGAATTAAATAAATTTTGCCTTATTTCAATTACGAATTACGAATTACGAATTACGGCTTCGGTCAATTACGAATTACGAATTACGGCTTCGGTCAATTACGAATTACGAATTACGAACTCCCGAAGTGAATAACCTCTTACGTCAAATACATACTGTTTTATGAAAAGCATACCTCAAAATGATACTGTCGCAAAAACAGCGCGGAGAGTCGGGGAGAGTTCCGGAGATGGAAAAGATTGCGGGTCAAGCCCGCAATGACCGTCCGGCCGGAGGGAGCGTTCAAGAGTCGAGCGAGACGGCAGGACATGGACGATTGGACGATTGGACGAATGGACGAATGGAACGCTCCCTGCGGCCGGACCGTCATTGAAGGTTGCGGATCAAGCCCGCAAGACCCGCAATCTTTTCCATCTCCCGAACACTCCTCTGCTTTCCCCGCCGTCCGCAGGTCATTTCAAGTAACAGTTTTGCAAAAAATGCGACAGTCCAGTTTGCGACACAATCGGAGTTCTGAATTCTTAATTCTTAATTCTTAATTCTTAATTCCCCAGTTGCACCGTGTGTTCGATTTCGCGATTCGATTTCATTTCCAGAAACTCGTCGTCGTCGGCAAAGAGGATAAACTCCACTCGTTCCGGCTGACGCTTTTCGCGATAGCTTCCCGTGTCCCATTTTCCGTTTCCGTTCGCGTCGTCTATCACTCGCACCCGATATTTTCCCGGATCGAGATACATGAAAACGACGCTTTTATCGCCTTTTACCTTTTTCTCCTGCACAGTGTTTTTGTCCTTCACAAGCTGGATGATGTATTGGCGTTCGGAGTGCGGGTCGGACGCGAGCGCGAGCGTAAGTTTTCCGAAGCGTTCGGGGTCGGCGGTTTCAAACGCTTTGGTTATAGTGTCGTTGGTGACGCTGTATATATCCACGAAGGCTTCGGGGAGGATAATCATTTCGTATTTCGAGGCTATTTCCCATTTTGCTTGCAGCACATAGTTTCGGAGGCGAACGGAATCCCTGCTGAGAGTAAATTCCACAGGCGTTTTCTCCTTGCCGTCGAGTTTCGAGAGGGTGATTTTCGACGGGTCGGCACGCAACAGCGGGGTGTCGAAGCTCAGGGAAATGTTGCGTTCGGCAACTCTCGACGGATGCGCGTTTATTGCAGGCTCTATCGGAACTATTTCGTCGTCCTCCTTGTCTCTGTCCTTGTCCTTGTCCTTGTTTTTGTCCTTGTTTTTGTCCTTGTTTCTGTCTCTGTCGGAAGTTCTTTTCGGTTTGCGCTTTGCTGTTTTCTCGTTCGTGAACTTGAGCTTCACCGTGTCGGGCGCGAGTCGGTTGAGCGAGTCGGTTTTCAGATAAATGAGTTTTGCCTCGATGGTATCTGCCGCTTCCCGCGCCGTGATCCAGTACGACACTGTGTCGCCTTCCGGCGCGCGTTCCGTGATGATCTTCGACGGTTCGACGCCGTTGAGTTCAAAGGATTCGATGACGGCGTTCGTTTCGTTGAACGCCAGAATGATGAGTCGGGGCTGGGGGCGTCCGTATTCGGTGAGGGATTGTCGCTTCACTTTTTCCTCGAAGGTTTTGAAGAGCGGAAGCGAGCGAAATTCGAGCGAATCGCTTTCGGTGAGATTGAGCGGGAGAATGAGCGAATCGGCGAAAGCCAGCGCTTCGGCTCCGGCGTCGTAGCGCATGTTCATGTTTTTGTCGGCAACCGCCGCCATTTTATAGGGTTTGTTTTTCAGTCCCTTTACTATGAAGGCGCCTTCCTTGTCGGCAACGGAGAGCGCCGACGGGTTTTTGAGATAAACTATCGAATCGAGGTTTTCTTCGTAAAAGAAAACGCTTGCTCCGTCAACGGGTTCAAAGGTAAACGCATCGACGAGGCGTCCGGCATACACAAGGGTGTCCAGCACGCTGCCGGTCGAAAAAATGAAGTTCAGGTATTTCGCCGGATTGCCTTCGTTGACATCGACCACGCTTGTGCCGAAATCGAGGTAATAGGTTGTGCTGTCGGCGAGCGAGGGAAATTTCACCGCCACGCTTTTGCCCCGAATCTTGAGCAGCGGCTTTTTTTCGGGCAGAGGAGGCGAAACGACGAATTTTTTGCTTTGGTCTTTCAGCTGCACATATTCGTTGAACGTGAAAACCACTTCCCGTCCCTTAAAATTCACGGTTTTCTGCGCGGGCGACATCTTCAGCAGCACCGGCGCTATCGTGTCCTTCGCTCCGCCGGCGGGAGCAATGGACGAGTTGGCGCAAGAGGAGAGAAACGGTATCGCGGCAAGACATAGTATTACAGGAAATATTCCCGCGAATATTCCCGCGACAAGGCTGTTTGCGAAATATTTCCCGTGATTGTTTCCCTTAAGAGTATCAATGCAAAAAACAAACATATTTTTCAGTTCTAAAATTTCCCGCAAATTTATACGATTAAAAACGAATCGGGAAGAGAGATTTTTATTCGTATGGACAACAATATTTTGGCGCATAAAAAACGAACGTGCATTGTAGCCACGCGAAATTTCGTTACATTTGCAGCCTTAAAAAAATATTTTACGTCAGATGCAAGAGAGACAACATACTCTGAAATCCGAAATAGGATTGGAAGGAAAAGGGCTACATTCGGGATTAAACGTCAGAATAGCGATTTGCCCTGCGGACGAAAACCACGGAATAAAATTTCAAAGAACGGACATAGCCGAACAGCCCGTGATTGAAGCAATAGCCGACAACGTTACCGCCACCTCGCGCGGCACCACGCTCGAAAAGAACGGCGTCAAAGTCACCACCATCGAACATCTCATGGCTGCCCTCTGGGCTTTCGGCGTCGATAACGCCCTGATAAAAATCAATGCGCCCGAAGTGCCCATAATGGACGGAAGCGCGATAAAATACATCGAAGCCCTCCGACAAGCCGGATTGCGCGAACAGGCATGCGAACGCTACTATTACAGGGTGAAGGAAAAAGTCGTGTTCAGCGACGGAGAAAGCGGAAAGGAAATAGTGATACATCCCGATCCCGACTTCAGCCTCAACGTCACCATCGACTTTGCTTCCAAAGTGCTTAACACGCAATCGGCAAGAATGAAATCTTTTGCCGACTTCGAGAAGGAAATAGCTCCCTGCCGCACCTTCGTGTTCCTGCACGAACTGGAAGCTCTCCACAAAAACAACCTGATAAAGGGCGGCGACTGCGAAAACGCCATCGTAGTGGTGGAAAACGCCGTTGACAACAGCGAACTCCAGCATCTCTCGGAACTTTTCAACAAGCCGTCGCTCGAACGGGTGCCGGAAGGCTATCTCGACAATCTCGAACTCCGCTTCATCAACGAACCCGCCCGACACAAACTCCTCGACCTTGTCGGCGACCTCGCTCTGGTGGGCTACAGAATCAAAGGCGCAGTCATCGCCTTCAAGCCGGGGCATAGGCTGAACACCGACGCGGCGAAGGAATTGCGCCGAATCATCAGGAAGGAATTGCTGAAACCCTCCGCTCCGACCTACAATCCGAACGAAACCCCGCTCTACGACGTGAACCGAATTATGACCATCCTGCCCCATCGCCCTCCGTTTCTGCTGGTGGACAGAATACTCTCGCGCACCGACGAATGTGTCATAGGCTTGAAGAACGTCACGATGAACGAGCCCTTCTTCGTGGGACACTTTCCGGCCGAACCCGTTATGCCGGGAGTGCTGCAAATCGAAGCCATGGCTCAGGTGGGAGGAATACTCGCGCTGGGCAATTTGCCCGACCCCGAAAAATATTCCACCTATTTCGTAAAAATCGACAAGGTGAAGTTCAAACGCAAGGTAGTGCCGGGCGACACGCTGATTTTTAAACTCACTCTCATCGAACCGATACGCAGGGGAATAGTCTCGATGTTCGGACAGGTATTCGTGGGCGAACATCTTGCCACCGAAGGCGAACTCACCGCGCAGATAGTTAAAAACAAGTGAATAGCAAGTGAAAAACAAGCAAATACCAAATATACACACAACATGAATCACATTCATCCGAAAGCCAAGCTGGGACGGAACGTAACTGTCGGTCCCTTTTCTTATGTCTCCGAACACGTGGAAATAGGCGACAACTGCCAGATAGCCTCCAACGTGGTCATAATGGACTATGTGAAGATAGGCGACAATTGTCGCATCTTCCCCGGCGCAGTCGTGGGCGCCGAACCGCAGGATTTGAAATTCAAGGGCGAAATATCCCGCGTCGAAATAGGCAGCAACTGCGTGCTGCGCGAGTGCGTCACAGTGAACAGAGGTACGGAGGCAAGCGGAAAATTCGCAACGAAAATAGGCGACAATTGTCTGATAATGTCCTATTCGCACGTGGCTCACGATTGTCGTCTGGGCAACAGCGTGGTTCTTTCCTCCTTCACCGGGCTTGCGGGTGAAACCGACATAGACGATTATGCCATACTCGGCGGAAAAACAGGCACTCACCAGTTTTCGCGCATCGGCTCGCATGTGATGACCATGGGCGGCTCGCTCGTGGGAAAGGATATACCGCCCTATATCATTGCCGGACATTTGCCGCTGTCGTTCGGCGGCGTCAACAGAATCGGACTGCGGCGCAGAGGATTCTCGACCCCGAAAATCGAAGAAATAAGTTCTATCTATAAAGTAATCTATCAAGGCACGCTCAATACCACCGACGCCTGCAACAGGGTCGAACAGGATTTCCCCCCGACGGAAGAACGCGACCTCATCCTGAACTTTATCCGCTCGTCGAAACGCGGAATAATCCGCAGGGTCAATTTCGACGAGGAATAAATCGCAACGATGGAAAACAAGGAAAACAAGGAAAACAATAAGATATTCGGACTGCGTCCCGTTCTCGAAACGCTGAAGGCAAACCGTCCCGTCGAAAAGATAATGATTCGCGAGACGTTGCGCTCCATGTCGGGAAGCGATTTGCTGCGGCAAATCGCTTCCGAAGCAAAAGCGAAAGGCATAGCGCTGCAATATGTCCCCGAAGAACGTCTCGACCGTCTGGCGAAAAACGGCAATCATCAGGGTATAGTCGCGTTTCCGGCAACGGCGGAATATTCCGACCTGGAAACCGTGCTGGAAGACTTGCAGCAAAGAGCCGTTCCTCCCCTCCTGCTGCTGCTCGACGGGATAACCGACGTGCGAAACTTCGGCGCAATAGTCCGCACCGCTGAATGTGCGGGCGTACATGCCGTTGTGGTGCCGGCAAAAGGCGCCGCCCCGATGAATGCCGACGCAATGAAAACTTCGGCAGGCGCGCTGAACCATGTTCCCGTATGCAGGGTTCCCTCGCTGAAAACCGCCGCGCTTCTCGCCAAAAGCTACGGACTGAAAATAGCGGCGGCAACCGAAAAAACCGGAACGGTCTATTACGAAGCCAATCTCGCGGCTCCTCTCGCCCTTATCGCGGGTTCCGAAGAATCGGGCATCTCCAAAAATAATCTCGCGCTCGCCGACGAATGTGTGAAAATCCCCCTCCATGGCAAAATAGATTCGCTGAATGTCTCGGCTGCCGCCGCGATAATCCTCTTTGAATCGGTTCGGCAAAAATTACAATAAGATTTCAATTACGAATTACGAATTACGAATTACGACCTGTCTCGGCTGTATATGTCCGCAGTCGGGACGTAATTCGTAATTCGTAATTCGTAATTCGTAATTCGTAATTGAAATCTGTGTCATCTGTGTGCTAAAAACCGCATACTGCGTAACATCAGTTAAAACATAAAAACATAAAAACATAAAAACATAAAAAAGTTATTGTTATGAATACAGAAGAAAAAGTTTTCGCGGGAGTGCGATTGAACGGCATTATGATGCTGATTGTGGATTTACTGCTTATGGCAGCAACTGTGACGCTATTTGTTTTCGGCGCAAGGGAACTGAATGAAGGCGGCGGATCGTTCGTTCTGACGAGTGTCGTTTTACTTGTTCTAAATTGCCTGTCGTGGCCGGGCTTTATGCAGATCGAACCGAATGAGGCGCGCGTTATGGTGTTTTTCGGCAAGTATAGAGGTACAATCAAGATTGACGGGTTTCACTGGGTGAATCCGTTCTACGCCAAAAAACGTCTTACTCTGAGAGCAAGAAACCTCGATGCCGAACCGATTAAGGTTAACGACAAAAAGGGGAATCCTGTCATGATCGGGCAGGTGCTTGTGTGGCGCGTAGT
>JAITHX010000081.1 GCA_031279735.1 Prevotellaceae bacterium | reverse complement strand
AGAGGGCGCAAAGGCTTCGCGTCCTTTGCGAAGCCTTTGC
This sequence comes from Prevotellaceae bacterium, assembly GCA_031279735.1. GTDB lineage: Bacteria > Bacteroidota > Bacteroidia > Bacteroidales > UBA932 > JAIRLF01. Next base: position 6,559 of record JAITHX010000081.1, on the reverse strand, counting down.
GCAAGGTCGCCGAAGGCTGCGGGTCAAGCCCTCAAGACCCGTAACCGCGCACCCTTCGCAAAGGACGCGAAGCCCTTGCGCCCTTTGCGAAGCCTTTGCGCCCTTTGCGTTACAAAAACACCGCGTTGCGGTGAAAAAACACGCAGACTTTTTCCACACAATTCCCGGCATAACCGCAGAAATAATACCTTTCAACGGATTCACGCCATCACCGTTATTTCTAACACATCCCTTACAAAAACACCGCAACGCGGTGAAGAAACACTCAAACTTTCTCCACACAATTTCCGGTAGAACCAAATCGTTCAGACCCTGCGAGCCGAAAGGGACGGGAATCGAAAAGTTATCAACAAAGTTCCCGCATATAATCATTTTGATTACAGCCTTATGATATGGGGAGAAAAAGAAAAGCCGGTCAAATCCGACAAGGGTATTGCGCTAATCGAAAATTATGTGCTAATTTTGTGCCGGCAATAATGTTTTATGGTAAAGGTAGCGTGGAATAGAGTCGTTCTTTGTATAGGGATAGTAGGATTAACTGTATATCTGTTGGTTGTTTTTTTCTCGACGGGTAAGATCGGAATGACATGCAAAAGCATAGAAGTGAGGATCAACAACGAGGGAAGATTAGTGACAAAGCAGGACGTCAGGGATATAATCGAAGGAAGCAAGATTACCGGCGTTGGAAAGCCTTTGGACGAGGAGAGACTGAAAAAGCTTCGGGGCTTGCTCGAAACCAAAAGCTATATGAAAGATTTGTTGCTATATGCAACCGGCGACAGCGTTCTACACGTGGAATTTAAGCAGCGAATACCAGCCATTAGAGTGGCTGGCGACAGAGGGGCGTGGTATTATATCGATTCCGAGTTACATGTGTTTCCGGCATCGATGCGATATGCCTACGATGTGCCCGTAGTAACGGGACAAGTGCAGCTGCCCCCAAAAGGAAAGATACCTGAAAAAGAAACCGTCTTCGTGGAAAAATTGTTGGAGTTCGCGACATTCGTCGCCTCCAGTCCATTCTGGAACGCCCAGATACAGCAGATTCACATCGACGGAAAGCAGAATGTGGAGTTTACGGTCACTTCCGAAAGACATCTGATTCGACTGGGTCAACTGGACGGATACAGGCGGAAAATGGAAGGTCTGCTGGCCTTTTATAGAAAGGTAAATTCCTATACTGGCGATTCTTATCGAATACTTGACTTAAGGTTCGAAAATCAGATAATAGCAGTAAAAAACGTTTAAAAAAATAAAAAAAATATGTCATCTATAATAGTTGCCATAGATTTAGGAACAACGAAAGTAGTGTGCATCGCGGGAAAAAAGATCGATAACGGACGTTTCCGCGTTCTGGCTTTCAATGAGGCTGCCTCGTATGGAGTCAGACGCGGACAAGTTGAAAACATCCAGAGCGTGGTGGGCGTAGTCCGTCCGATGCTGGAAGGCATAAAGAACATGCTTTCGATGGAAGTGAACGAAGTCTTTGTCGGCATCGCGGGGCAACACATAAGGTATATAGACATTTGCAACGAACTGCCGCGTGACGACTACGAGAGGGAAATCAGCGAAGGCGAGGTGAAACAGCTCGAATACAACATTCGCATAACGTCGCCTAAAAATTCGGGCGAGGAGATTCTTCACGTCATTCCGCAGACATACAGCATCGATGAAGTACATGACATAACCGATCCGGTAGGACGACTGGGGAAATGTCTGAGAGGACACTTTCACATCATACTGGGGAAAACCGAATCGAAAAGACACACCGAACTTTGCATGAAACGTTTGGGGCTGACGCTGAAAGATATTATCCTCGAACCCATAGCCTCGGCGCGCGCCGTGCTCGACGACGACGACAAGATGCTCGGCGTGGCGATGATCGACATGGGCGGCGGAACCACCGATCTCATTATCTACTACGAAGGCATAGTGAAACACACTGCCGTCATCCCTTTCGGGGGAAACGTGATAACGGAGGACATCAAAACCGGATGCGGCATCCTGGCGCGTCAGGCCGAACAAATTAAAATCCAGCACGGCTCGTGCGTAGCCACTATGGTGTCGAAAAGCGTAATCACCGTGCCGGGCATAGGCGGACGCGACGCCAAGGAAATATCGTTCCAGACCCTCGCCGGAATAATCGAAGCCCGCGTGGAAGAAATCATGGACATAGTGATGAACGAAATCCGAAACTGCCGGCTGAAACTCGGCGCGGGCATAGTGTTCACCGGCGGCGCCTCGCAAATGGCAAACCTTCGGGAGTTTGTCACCCTGAAAACGGGACTGCCGGTGAGAATAGGCCGCCCCGACCGCATCTCGAGCGATTCGCCGCAGGAAATAATTCATCCCAAATATTCCACAGCGGTGGGATTGATAATGTACGCTGCCGATTTGCTTGAGGGCTACGAAAAAAAGGACAAATACGAGACCTTTCTCCCCGTCGGCTCCGCCACCCCGTCCGACAGTCCGAAACCGCCAGCATCCCCCTCGCCCGGAAAAATGATATTGGATACGCTGAAAAGTTTCTTCACGGTTAAACCCGACGAACTCTAAAATCGTCACGACCCTGTATGCTCCGCGTGATTGCTATAGATTTAGGTACAACGAAAGTGGTTACCGTCATGGGCGAAAAGAACGATAACGGCAGCTATCGTATTCTGGCTTACGGCGAAGAACCGTCGTCGGGAATAAATCACGGGCAGGTCGAAAACATACTTAGCGTCTCCAACGCAGTGAAGCCTACGCTGGAAGCCGTAAAAAACATCACGGGAGAAAACGAAATAAAAGAAGTGTTCGTCGGAATAGCAGGTCAGCACGTGAAATGCATCGACAACAGCGTCGATATCTCGCGCGACAAATACGACGAACTGATAACCGAAGAGGAAATAAAGATGCTCGAAAAAAGCGCGCGCAATTTGCCGATGACCGACGCAGAGGATGTACTGCACATCGTTTCAAAAAACTATAGCATCGACGGCAAAGACGAAATAACCGATCCTGTGGGACGTCTGGGACATAAACTGACCGGACACTTTCACGTGATAACGGGAAATTCGAGTTCGTCGAAGTGCACGACGCTATGCATGAACAAAATCGGTCTCGAAGTCAAAAAAAAGATACTCGAACCCATAGCCTCGGCAAGAGCAATACTGTCGGACGAGGAGAAAGAACTCGGAGTGGTGCTGATCGACATAGGCGGCGGAACCACCGACCTGATTATCTATAAGAACGGAATACTGCTGCATACCGCCGTCATATCCTACGGCGGCAACGACATTACCCGCGAAATAAGAGAAAAATTCAGTCTGCTGCCCGAAAAGGCGGAAAAGATAAAGATACATTTCGGCTCGTGCAGCTGTCCGGACAACATTCCGGCAAACAGAGTGATTGAGATAAAGGGAATAAACGGACGAAGCGATCAGGAAATACCCATACGGGAGCTGAACGCTGTGATTCGGGATGTAGTGGAGAAAGAAATAATCAACGCTATAATCAACGAAATCCAGCCGTATGAAAAATTCGGAATCGGCGCGGGCATAGTGTTCACCGGCGGCGCATCGAAACTGCAAGGATTAAGCGAGTTTACAAAAGAAATATTCGGAAAGGCGAACAAAGACAGCAATATCTACGTAAAAATGGGTTATCCCGAATTTGTTTCCTCCGATTCGTACAGGATAGACGAACTCGCGCATCCTAAATATTCTACCGTCGTGGGTCTCCTCATGTGCGGATTCGATTATCTGGAACGCAAAAATACTGCGGACATAATCATCGAACCGCAACAGGAATCCGACGGCGGCGAACGTTCCGGCTCGCCGAAACGCTCGCTGCGAAACGCGCTGGAATCATTCAAAAGATTTTTCACGGCAGAAGACTAAGAAGTTTAAACATATACTATAAAATATCAAAAAAATGACTGTAGAAAAAGAATTGATCGTACCTTCGGGATGGAATCAACAAATTGGCTCGATAATAAAAGCCATAGGCGTGGGCGGCGGCGGCAACAACGCTGTCAGAAACATGTACACCAAGGGGATCGAAGGCGTTGACTTCGTGATATGCAACACCGATCTGCAAGTCTTGCACGAAAGTCCTATTCCGATAAAAATACAGCTCGGCAAAGAGCTGACGGGAGGACTTGGCGCGGGGTGCGACCCTGAAACGGGACGCGAGGCCGCGATAGAAGCGATCGAAGAAATAAGAAAAGTACTTGAAGACAATACTAAAATGGTCTTTATCTCCGCCGGTCTCGGAGGCGGTACCGGCACGGGCGCAGGTCCCATAATCGCCAAGGAAGCTAAGGAAAAGGGAATACTCACCGTAGGCATAGTGACGCTGCCCTTCGAGGACGAGGGTTACGATGCCAGAGCAAGAGCAGTTGACGGATTGCATAAAATGAAACAGCACGTGGATTCGCTCCTGGTCATCGACAGCGAGAAAATCTACGACATATATCCCGATATGTCGCTCTTCGACGCGCTTCCCAAAGCCGACGACATAGTTGCAACCGCCGCCAAAAGCATCGCGGAAATAATAACGAAACGCGGCTATATCAATATTGATTTCGCCGACGTGAAACGATTCATGACCGACAGCGGAATGGCGCTCATGGGATTGGGCAGAGCCTCCGGCGAACAGCGGGCGCTCAAGGCAGTGGAACAGGCACTGAACTCCCCGCTCCTGAGCGACAACAATATTTCGGGCGCAAAGAAAATCCTTGTGAATATAACTTCCGGCACGAAAAAGCCGATAGTAGCCAGCGAACTGAGAGAACTCATGGCGCAAGTGAAACGCGCGTCGGGCGGCACCGCCGACTGTAAGCGCGGCGTCATTCAGGACGACACTCTGGACGAGGAAATCGCTGTGACCATCATCGCCACCGGCTTTTCAATCAAAGAATACATCGACGAAAGAAGGGTGTATGAAGAACCGCAGGCTGTCGCGCCGCTGAAAGTCTCTTACGAAGATGACGAATTTGAGGACTTCGGCGACGGCATACGTGTAAAAACAGTGCAGCTGGATGTGAACGACAGCATGTTGTCGAACTACGGACCTTCGGCTACAATCGAAAATCCGACTCCAAAGCATGTTTCCGGCAGGTTTTCCATCGGACAGCTGAAGGATGCGGACATAGCGCAGCTCGAAAATATTCCGGCTTACGAACGGAAAAACATGAAATTGAATTTCAGCGAAAAAGTCAGCGAAGGCGAAACGATAAAGTTCACGCTCGGCGAAAGAACGGGCGGAAAACACGCATTGAAGGAAAACAACGCCTTCCTGAACCGCGATGTGGATTAGTTAATCAATGAGCGGCATTGAATTTCCCCGCGCAGATACTGATTTATTTCTTCTGCTGAACGGACTGCACGCCGACTGGCTTGATCCGGCAATGCGAACGTTCAGTTCGATAACTTTCTGGATACCGATGTATCTAATTGTAGCCGCGGCGATTATTAAGAAACGCCGCGCGGAGAGCATAGCGGTGCTGGGCGCTTTGCTGCTTGCGTTCGCAATGTGCGACTTTCTTTCGGTTCATTTATTCAAAAACGTTTTTGAACGCCTGCGTCCCTGTCACAACGAAGAGATACAGGCATCAGTGCGCTTGCTGGAAAACTGCGGTGGTCGCTACGGATTCGTATCGAACCATGCGGCAAACGCATTCTGTTTCGCGACGTTCACTTTTCCGATTTTCAGAAACAAATACTACACTGCGGCAATACTTTTATGGGCAGCCTGCGTTGCCTATAGTCGCATATACGTGGGAAAACATTTTCCGCTGGACGTGGTTTGCGGAGCGATGTTCGGCGTCCTGTGCCGGCAGACGGCGATGATTGCGCTGAGGAAATTAAGAATTAAGAATTAAGAATTAAGAATTGCCTGCGGAAATTAAGAATTAAAAATTAAGAATTAAGAATTGCCTGCGGAAATTAAGAATTAAAAATTAAGAATTAAGAATTGCCTGCGGAAATTAAGAATTAAGAATTAAGAATTAAGAATTGCCATTCGAACGCAGGGAGGAATTAGGAGTGATGGAGACGTCAGGAATTAAGAACTCTATAAGCAGGAGATACTTTACGTCTAATATATACTGCTTTATAGAAAGCATATCGCAAAGTGATGCTGTCGCAAAAATAGTCCGCCGAACACGTCTCCTGAAAGCCCCGATAGGGGCGACACTTTATTAACCGGCGGTTTTAACCCAATGTTGTCAAGTTAAGCCCTGAATGGGATAACGTCAGCCGGAATAGGCGTACATCTCCGTGTCGCGGCGGATGTAGAGACGCACGGCGTGCGTCTCCGCGCATCACGCCGCCACATCCGCTGTAACACGCGAGGACGCGCGCCGTGCGTCTCTACATCCGATGTGACACAAAGATGTATGCCGTTACATACGTCGTGATGCGCGGAGACGCTTTTTATGAATTATAAATTATAAATTCAGAGTTCCTGACCCGTGAGGAAAACAAATGGCACGCTTTCCATAGAAATATTGACTGTTTTCCTGTCATGCAGATGGATTTTACAGGTAGGCAACTCTGAAATTAACGTGTCCGAA
>JAITHX010000036.1 GCA_031279735.1 Prevotellaceae bacterium | reverse complement strand
CTCCACCCGTCCGACAGGCTCTATCCACTAACCACTAACCACTAACCACTAATTGCCGTCTCCCTCCACCCGTCCGACAGGCATTAACAATTAACAATTAACAATTAACAATTAATTATAATCCTTAAAACTCAAACGCAATGGTCAGGCATATCGAGTGTCGGACTCTGTTTTCCGGTTTCCCCCTGCCGGGGTACGGAGAGGGAAGCATGTTTCGATAGCCCTGACGGTATGCTATCAGATTATATCCGACGGAGGGATTGAGCGAGCAGCGTTTGCCGAATGTAACGCGATAGCCCGCTCCGAGTTCGGAAACGAAACCTTTGTCGATAAATTCGTGCCGGAAAAGCGATGCGCCGATGTCGGCGAAGGCGAAAAGGTTCGGCGATTTCGTGAAATGCCAGCGAATGTCGGCGAACACGGGAACGGCGCGTATGTCGTAGCCTGTATAATTTCCCGCGCCTATACCCGCGCCGAGCGACAGGTTCGGCGAAATGTAATATCCGGCTTTCAGGCGCGTGTTGGTTACTTCCATGAATCCGTATTTCGATGCTCTATAGTGAGTTCCGCTTGTTCCGGTTTCGACGATTCCGGTTCCGTAGCCCACTTCGATGCTGCCCCACAGCGTTTTTTGTTTCTGTTGCGCGACGGCGGCACCCGCCCAAAACAGGGCGAACACGATTGTTGCTGTTCTTATCATGATTATTTCTTGTAAAATCTGACTCCTTTCCATTGACCATTATGATATGCCGCACCAAATACATCAAAATTACGTATGACATCATACAATTCTTCTTCATTACCCACCGGAGTAATAAAGGTGCCGTGTCGAGTTATTTTATAAAAATTATTTCCAACACTGATACGTAAAGTCGTGTCGAATATGTTCCACAATACGGGATCACGAAGCAAAAATTTTGCATTCATCACATTAAACTCTTCTTGCGTCATTTCCTCCATAACATCGTCACTTTTGCCGAAACCACTTTCGGTTGATGGCGTTTGCTCTTCCCGCCACTTGGCGATTGAAACAAATCCGTTTGAAATATTCCTGTTGCTTACGCTTTTTACATTAGGAGCCTTTTCAGCGGCAATGTATTCGTTCAACAAGACTGTCAACTCTTCCTGAGTGTCAAATTTGAGATATTTCCGTTCTTTGGCAATCTCAATCTCTTTTCCGTTCAAATTCTCGTCGAGTTCATTTGAACACGATACAGCGAAAAACACTGCTGTAGCGAATACGAAATTTTTTCCATCCATATATTAATTGTTATAAAATTTTAAATTTCACATATAATGCACAGTTGGCTCTAAATCCCCGAAAGCGAGGCGAAAGATATTTCGCCACCCGATTAATTCCGGATCTATGTACCGCGACGGATAACACACGATCTTTTCATTGCCGTATTTATCGTTGCGCGCCATGCAAAACAAATAAACATGGAAAATGTTCCTTTTACAACAGTTGACAAATGTATTATCTTTGCAGCGCCAAAATAAAAATATAAAGGGTAGTATTATGTTAAAAATAACAGATTTACATGTAGAAGTCGAAGGGAAGGAAATCCTGAAGGGGATTAACCTCGAAGTCAAAGCCGGAGAGATTCACGCCATAATGGGTCCGAACGGATCGGGCAAGAGCACGCTGGCGTCGGTCGTCACCGGACGCGACAGATTTAAAGTGACTTCGGGCGATATACTCTTTGAGGGAAAAAGCATACTTGACATGTCGCCGGAAAACAGGGCAAACTCGGGAATATTCCTTAGTTTTCAGTATCCTGTCGAAATCCCCGGCGTCAGCATGCCTGCATTCATGAAAGCCGCTCTGAATGCGCGCCGCCGCTTTCACGGACTTGAGCCGCTCAACGCCGCCGAGTTTCTCAAACTCATGCGCGCAAAGGCGGAACTGACGGGAATCGACGCTTCGCTGATCAATCGACCCGTCAACGAAGGGTTTTCGGGCGGCGAAAAGAAACGTAACGAGGTGTTTCAAATGGCGATTCTCGATCCTAAGCTCGCGATTCTCGACGAAACGGACAGCGGGCTGGATATAGACGCTCTGAGAATTGTTGCCCAAGGGGTAAACAAACTCCGAACCGACAGGAACGCGCTCATTGTCATAACTCATTATCAGCGTTTGCTGGAACATATAATCCCCGACGCGGTGCATGTGCTCTACAACGGACGAATAGTCAAGTCGGCGGGCAGAGAGCTTGCGGCAGAACTCGAACTGACAGGGTACGACGAAATTAAAGCCGGAGCAATTTAATTAACCCCCCCACGACAAGCGCAATGACAAGTTTCAGCGAAAAATATCATTCCTTATTCAACGCGGCTTCAGACGAACTCCGTCGCCGCCAAACCGAAAAGTACAAACATACTCCTCTCGCCGCTTTCTTCGGCGGAAACTGCGCCGAGCCGCGCACAACAACCGACGCCGAGATTCGCGGATTCGGCGTGCGTATCCTCGAACGGATTCTCGCCGAACCCGGTTTCAGAGTTCTCGATTCGTCGCTCAAGATACTCGCGGTGAACGGACGCTATGCCGGCGAAGGAATAACGTCCGAAGCTGGATTCGTTTACGGAAATATTGCCGACGCCGCCTCAATGCCGGAATTGCAGACAATTATAGAACAGTTTGCAGGCTCGTGCCTCGATGCCGACGATTTGCCCACGGCAATGAATCTCGCCGCCGCCGCGCAGGGACTGTTTCTCATGCTGCCCGCAGGCGCAACGGCGGCGCGACCTCTGGTAATCGTCAATCTGGGCTTCGCGGAGACGCCGACAGCCTGCGTTGCCCGAAACCTGTTTGTTTTCGGCGAAAACAGCAAAGCCGAAATCCTTATATATAATAAAGGACTGTCGAGCGAACCGGCGCTTGCAAACTTCGTGTCGGAAACCTTTCTCGCCAAAAACGCCCGCATCAACCTCACAACGCTGACCGACGAATCCGAATCGGCAAGATTTTTCGCCGCCGACTATCACGCTCTCGCCGCCGAAGCGTCGCTGACCCGCACCGACGTAGTTGCGGGAGAAGGAATAGTGCGGCGAAACACGGAAGCGAGATTCTGCGGCGCGCGCGGAGAGATAGACCTTCGCGGACTGACGGTTGCCGGCGGAAGGGCGCGAATCGACAACTATACGTTCGTCAACCACGCCGTGCCGGAATGTAAGAGCAGCGAACTGTATAAAAGCATCGTCGCCGGCGAAGCCGCAAATATCTTCAACGGCAGAATACTCGTCGAAAAGGACGCGCAGAAGACCGCTGCCTTCCAGTCGAACAAAAATGTGCTTTTGAGCGCCAAAGCCAAAGTCCATTCCAAGCCGCAGCTCGAAATCTATGCCGATGATGTCAAATGTTCGCACGGCGCCGCCATCGGACACCTTGACGAAGAGGCTCTGTTCTACATGCAGGCGCGCGGAATCGACCGAGAAGAGGCGCGCCGCCTGCTGCTTTCCGGCTTTGCCGCCGAAGCCGCAGGAAAAGTCCCGCCCCCGTTTGCGGAATTTATTTCGTTTGCATACGATAGGTTTTAGTTTAGGGTATGGGGTATGATAGGGTATAGGGTATGATAGGGTATAGGGTATGGGGTATAGGGTGCTTCGCCAGACGGGAGGGATTCGGCTCCCGTCTGGCGAAGCACCCCATACCCCATACCCCATACCCTAAACCTGGGTGTTCAAAATCCCGTATCAATCTTTAAAATCTTCCTTCCGTTTTTCACCGCGTTGCGGTGTTTTTTTAACCGCAGAGGGCGCAGAGGCTTCGCAGAGAACGCAAGGGCTTCGCGTCCTTTGCGACACACACACACACAGCGCAAAGG
>JAITHX010000034.1 GCA_031279735.1 Prevotellaceae bacterium | reverse complement strand
CCGGGTATTCCGATATTCCACAGCCGGGATCTCGTTCACTGGGAACAGATAGGACACTGCATGACCCGCGATTCGCAGTTGAATCTCGAAAAGTGCAACATGGCAAGCGGACTGTGGGCGGCGACCGTCTATCATCGCGACGGCGTTTTCTATATGGTGAACACCAATGTGTCCGGCAAGGGCAACTACATCGTCTCCGCCGCCGATCCTGCCGGCGAATGGAGCGAGCCGGTCTGGGTGAAGGAGCGCGGAATCGACCCGTCGCTGTTCTGGGACGACGACGGTACGGCTTATTTCGTTTCCACCGGAGGCGTGAACGGAGGAATGGCGGTGAGCAAAATCGACTTGACTACCGGAGAAATGCTCTCCGAACCCGTTACGGTGTGGATAGGAACCGGCGACCGCTGGCCCGAAGGTCCTCACATCTACAAGAAGGACGGGATGTACTATCTGATGATCGCCGAAGGCGGCGGAACGAACGACGGTCACTGCATCACGATAGCCCGGTCGGTCAACATTTTCGGACCATACGAGCCTTGCCCCTCCAACCCTATCCTGACGCACCACCGCCGCGTTTCGCAGAACAATTCCATTCAGGCTCTCGGTCACGGCGATTTGATAGAGGCGCACGACGGCTCGTGGTGGCTGGTTTGTCTGGGCATTCGTCCCTCCGGCGGGCATCACGTTCTCGGACGCGAAACTTTTCTCGCTCCGGTACACTGGCCTAAAGGCGGCTGGCCTCTCGTCAACGGCGGGAATCCGCTGACGGAAAAGATGGACTGCCCCACCCTGCCCCAGCATCCCTTTCCTCCCGCCCCGAAGCGCGACGAGTTCGACGCGGAAAAGCTCGCCCTGCAATGGAATTATCTGCGCAATCCGCAGCGCGAGAATTATTCGCTCGCCGACCCGAAGGGCAGCCTCTCGCTGACCGGCTCGGCTCTCACGCTCGACGACAAGGCGAATCCCGTTTTTGTCGGTCGCCGACAGCAGCATACGGAGTTCACGGCCACCGCGCAAATGGAGTTCGCCCCCGCGTCGGACAGCGAAATAGCCGGCATCACAGTGTATATGGGCGAGAATAATCATTATGATTTTTATCTCCGAAAGGGCGGCACGCTGGTTCTGCGCTACAAGCTCGGCAGAATCGAACACGTGGAGAAGGAGGCGAAGGTGCGGCGCGGTCCGATTCTGCTTCGCGTTGCCGGCGAGCGCGGAGCCTACATTTTCTCGTACAGCGACGACGGCGGGAAAACTTTCCGCACTGCCGGCTCGCCCGACATGAAGTTTATTTCCAAAGAAAACTCCGGCGGATTCTCCGGCGCCTACATCGGCATGTACGCATCGGGCAACGGACGACGTTCGCGGTCGGCGGCGCGGTTCGACTGGTTCGAATATGAACACAATTAAAATCATCAACGAATGAACACAATAAAAATCATTGCAATTGCATGCCTGACGATGTTTTCGCTGCAGGCATCCGCCCGTACCGACAGTTTGCCGATGCATCCGGGCAAATTCAAGCCGACCGACGAGTCGCTGAAAACCTATAAATACCCCGACTGGTTCCGCGACGCGAAGTTCGGCATCTGGTCGCACTGGGGACCGCAAGCCGTTCCGCGTCAGGGCGACTGGTATGCGCGATGCATGTACGAACACGATTCCTACGACTGCGAAAAGGAACAGTACAAAAAGGCGCACCCTTACTACACCTATCACCTGAAACATTACGGACATCCGTCGGAGTTCGGCTTCAAGGACATCATCCCGCTCTGGAAAGCCGAGCGATGGAACCCCGACGAACTGATGAAGCTGTTCCGGCGCGTCGGCGCGCGCTATTTCGTCAGCATGGCTACGCATCACGACAATTTCTTCCTCTGGAACTCGAAGCTCCACCGCTGGAACTCGGTGAACATGGGTCCGAAGAAGGATGTGGTAGGCCTCTGGCAGGCGGCGGCGAAACGCGAAGGACTGCGCTTCGGCGTCTCCGAACATCTCGGCGCAAGCTACAACTGGTACAGAACCGCGCATCAGTCCGACCGGCTGGGCGAAAAGGCTGGAGTAGCCTACGACGGAACCAATCCCGAATACCGCGACCTGTATCACGACGCGCCCGCGCCGGACGACCTCGGATGGTACACCCGAAACCCGAAGTATCACCGCCAATGGTACGACCGCATCCTCGAACTGATTGACGACTACCGCCCCGACCTGCTCTACACCGACGGAGGCCTGCCCTTCGACAACGTGGGACGAAGCATGATTGCCCACTACTACAATCGCGACGCCGACGAAACGAAGAACCCGAAGAACCCGAAGGAACCGAAAGGCGTGGTCTATACCTGCAAACAGTCGTCGGAAGGACGCTGGGTGCAGGACTACGAGCGCGGTTCCGCCGACGGCATCCGCAAATACCCCTGGCAAACCGACACTTCCATCGGCGACTGGTACTATCGCACCGGTCAGAAATACATGAGCGGCGAAGAGGTCGTCCAAATGCTGATAGACATAGTAAGCAAAAACGGAAATCTGCTGCTCAACGTAGTGCAGACGCCCGAAGGCGACCTCGAACCCGACGTGCTCGACATACTCGAACGGATTGCCGCATGGATTGCAGTCAACGGCGAAGCCATCTACGGCACCCGCCCGTGGAAAACCTTCGGCGAAGGACCTTCGCTCGACGGCAAAGAAGAAAAAGCCCCCTTCGGACACATAGCCAACGCAGTAAAGGACGTGCGCAAATATCGCCCCGGCGACCTGCGTTTCACCGCCAAAGGAAAAACCGTCTATGTCTTCTGCATGGAGCGTCCCGAAGGCGACATTCGCATCAAATCAATGGGTTTGAAAACCGAAGGCGCAAAGAAAGTCTCCTCCGTCAAACTGCTTGGAAGCAGCGAGAAAATCGAATGGACGCAATCCGCCGACGAACTGACAATACGCAAACCGGCAAACATGCCGAACTTCACCACACTCGTCTTTGGAATTAAGAATTAAGAATTAAGAATTAAGAATTGCCTGACGGACGCAGGGAGAATTAATGAATGTGGAATAACTTATTTATTCCACATCCCTAAGTAACTGCCTGCGACTCCTATAGAATTATGCTACAATGAAAAAAAAGAAACATCAGGGACACTACTGCAAAGTATGCGGTACATATAGAGCCAATGAAAAATTCAGCGGGAAAGGGCATGCAAATCATATATGCAGAACTTGTTCTGCATTGCCTGTTGATCGCAGGAATGAACTCATAAGGATAAACCGTATATTTAAAATTGGCAGACATGCTTTTATTCCTAAACATAAATTAGAGCTGCTTAGAAAGTATGCAGACGACAAGCATTATCCCGAAGCCGCTCAATATGCAGAAGATATTCTCGGCCGCTTTTACGCGCCTGAAAATGACCTTGAATAATTATGAATTGCGGTTTTTAGCACACAGATGACGCAGATTTGACAGATGACACAGATTTGACAGATTTACACGAATCCCAATCCGCGTAAATCTGTCAAATCTGTGTCATCTGTGTGCTAAAAACTGCACTCTGCGTAACAGCAGTTAAGAATTAAGGTTCTACTGGGAATTGTGTGGAAAAAGTTTGCGTGTTTTTTCACCGCGTTGCGGTGTTTTTGTAACGCAAAGGGCGCAAGGGCTTCGCAAAGGGCGCAAGGGCTTCG
>JAITHX010000017.1 GCA_031279735.1 Prevotellaceae bacterium | reverse complement strand
AACCGTTTTTAATCCCCAAGCGAACGGTATTCGAGGCTTGGGAAGAAGTAAAGAGGAATCACGGCGCTGCCGGCATAGACGGAGTAAGCATAAAGGAGTACGAGCAAAATCTCGGAGCTAATTTCAGAACTCCGGTTGTGTCGCAAACTGGACTGTCGCATTTTTTTGCAAAACTGTTACTTGAAATGACCTGCGGACGGCGGGGAGAGCAGAGGAGTGTTCGGGAGGTGGAAAAGATTGCGGGTCAAGCCCGCAATGACCGTCCGGCCGCAGGGAGCGTTCCAGCCGTCCATTCGTCCATTCGTCCATTCGTCCATTCGTCCGTGTTCTGCCGTCTCGCTCGACTCCTGAACGCTCCCTCCGGCAGGACGGTAAATGAAGGGTGCGGATCAAGCCCGCAAGACCCGCAATCTTTTCAATCTCCGGAACTCTCCGCGCTGTTTTTGCGACAGTATCATTTTGCGATATGCTTTTCATAAAACAGTCTGTATTAGACGTAAGAGGTTATCCACTTCTGGAGTTCTGAATCTTCAGCTGAAGATTCACAATCATGGAAAATCCGAATAATCTGCTAAAGGATGTCGAATAAATAATGGAACGGCTTTTCGGACGTGAAGCGCGCTTCCATTAATAATGGAACGGCTTTTCGGACGTGAAACGAGCTTCCATTAATAATGGAAGGGCTTTCGTGAAGTGCGCTTCCATTGGAATTGTCACGAAATAACTTGACTTTTTATACTTCTGTCGTGTTAAAATTGTGAGCGGTCAAGTCTTAAAATCTTCGTCCCGGTTTAATTGAAGCCCTTATTTCCAAAGGAACTCCCTTAGTAGCCTGCCGCCTCTCGTCTTCCATGCCCTTATTCCCTAATTTATAAATTTTAATACGGGAATATGGGCATGGAAGACGAGAGGCGGCAGGCTACTAAGGGAGCCTTTGGAAATATGGGCTTCTTCTACAATGACCCCGAGTGATTAATGTCTGCCGGAGTTGACCGGCTATCTCACGATTTTAACACGACAGAAGTACCGTCGTGTTGCGGTTTCTCACCGCATAGCGGTGTTTTTTTACCGCAAAGGGCGCAAAGGCTTCGCGTCCTTTGCGAAGCCTTTACGCAAGGTCGCCGAAGGCTGCGGGTTAAGCCCTCAAGACCCGTAACCGCGCGCCCTTCGCAAAGGACGCGAAGCCCTTGCGCCCCTTGCGAAGCCTTTGCGCCCTTTGCGTTACAAAAACACCGCAATGCGGTGAAAAAACACGCAAGCTTTTTCCACACAATTCCCAGTAGAACCCTTTTTCTGCATTCCTTTTCGGATTCCTTACATCTGTTGCATACCGGTCTCCGTGTCCCGTCTGAAGATTTCCCGTTTTCTATAAAGTCATTGCCGCCGCAATGAGGACACACTATATCTGTTTTATGCTTCATATATCAATTACGAATTATGAATTGCCTGACGGAAAGTCGGACAGTTCATAATTCTCCCCGCGTCCGTCAGGCAATTCTTAATTCTTAATTCTTAATTCTTAATTTTCATTGTAGAAGTTCAGGATTTTGATTCGGAACACGTAGTCGTATTTGGCTTGGATGCGTTCGATGCGGGCTTGGGTGAGACGATTTTGCGATTCGTTGTATTCGAAGGCGGTGGCGCGTCCGGCGTCGTATTTTTCGCGGGTGTATTTGAGCGCTATTTCGGCGGCGTCCACCGCTTTAAAGGAGGCGCGGTATTTTTCGCGGGCTGATACGGCGTTGAGCCATGCGGTTTGTATTTCCTTGTAGAGGGTTTTGCGGGTGTTTTCGAGGGCGAGACGGGCGTTGTCGATGGCGAGCTGCGCGCCGCGGATACGGTTGCGCACGGCGAAGCGGCTGAAGATCGGTACGTTCAGCGACAGTCCGATGTATTCCGCCCCGTTGTTCTTGAGCTGATCGCCGAGTGAGGTGTTCGCGAAGTCGCTGCGATAGATGTGGAAGTAGTTGGTTCCGTAGCCGAAACTCAGGTTGAGCGAGGGCATGAGGTCGGCGCGGGCTATTTGCAGCGATCGTTTTGCGCTTTCGAGGGCGTATTCCCGTTCGCGCACTGCCGGACGTATCGTTTCCGCGTTCTCGAACACGAGACGGGCGTCGGGAATGGGGTCGGTTGCCGGAACGGGGTCGGCGTTGGGGATGACGATGTCGAAAGTCGCGTCGTCGAGTTCGAGGCTTTGGGCGAGGTCGAGCAGCGAGAGCGCCACGTTGTTGCGCGCCTGCACCACGGCGACTTCGTTCTTTGCCGCCTGCGCTTCGATGTCGGAGAGTTGCGATGCGGGTACTTTTTCCGCTTCGACGAGTATTTGTGTCCGCGCGAGGCGTTCGAGGTCGAGACTGAGCTGTTCTTCGTTCAGTTTGAGGAGTTCCTTGTTGTAGAGCGCCTGATAGTAGAGCGAAATCACGTTCAGGGAGAGACTTTCGCGCGCCCGTTCGAGGTTTTCGGTTGCGGCGAGGAGGTCGAAGCGCGAGCGTTCGATTTCGTTGGGGATGCGGAAGCCGGTGAAGAGGGGGACGGAGCCGCCTATCGAGAAACTTGTGTTCGACTGAGTGCGGTTTTCGTAGAGACCGGTACTTGTCTGGGTGCGTCCGAAGTTCCAGTTTTGTCCGGCGGAGGCGCTGAGATTCGGTAGCCGACTGTTGCGGGCGGTGTTGTGGTCTATTTCGGCGTTGCGGCGGCGGATGTCGTCCTGTTTGACGGAGATGTTGTTGTCCAGTGCGTGACGGATACATTCGTCGAGCGACCAGAGTTTCGTCAGGGTGGCGGATGTCGCGTCGGATGTCGCGTCGGATGTTGCGTCGGATGTTGTTTGTGCGTCGAGCGTCGAGCAGGCGAATGTCGATGCTGTCGCGAAGGCGAGCGCGAGGGCGAGCGGGCGTATAATGTTCATGGCTGTCGTCGCGGTTTACTTGGGTTTCACGGCGTTGCCGCGCAGTTTGTCTTCGATGGTCATTCCCGACTTGACCTCTATGTTCACTCCGTCGGAGAGTCCGAGTTCCACGTGGCGTCGTTCAAAGACTTGAACGGGCTGTTCCTCTTTCAGTATCTGCACGAATGACGAATCGTTCTTGAACTCGACTGTGTTTTCGGGTATCGAGAGCACGCTGTCGGCTGCGGCGAGGATTATTTCGGCGTTGGCGCTGTAGCCGGCGCGGATGAATACGCCTTCCTTCATTTTGGTTGCGGCTTTTATTTCGAATTGATTGGCTCCGCCGCTCGATTCCACGCCTTTGGGGGAGATGTATTCGAGGTGCGCGTCGAGTTTTACGTCCTGAAGCGCGCCCATGGTGAGGGTCATGGACATGCCTTCGCTGATTCGTCCCACTTCGGTTTCATCCACTTTGCCCACGAATATCATGTCGTTCATGTTTGCTACGGTGGCTATCGTGGTGCCGTCGTTGAACGTGTTGGACTGAATCACCGAGTTGCCGACTTTGATGGGAACGTCGAGCACGAGTCCTCCTATGGTTGAGCGGATGAGCGTGCTGCTGTATTTTGCGGTGCGTTCCGAGATTCCTTCCTTTATGATCTGGAGGGCATCCTTGGCGGTTTCGTAATGTTCGCTTGCGGTGCGGAACGAGGTTTCCGACTTTTCGTATTCTTCCTTTGTGGCTATTCCCTTGTCGAAAAGTTTCTTCAGGCGGTTGAACTCGAGTTTCGCCTGATTGAGATTGATTTCGGCGGTACGGATATTGGATTCGGCGTTGTTGAGCGAAGCTACGTCGGGGATGACTTTCACTTTGGCTATCACGTCGCCCGGAGAGACTTTCTGTCCTGCTTCCCTGTATATTTCGGAGACTATGCCGGAGATTTGGGGTTTGATGAGGATTTCGTCGCGCGGCGAGATTTTGCCGGTGATGATGGTGCTTTTCTTGATGTTGTCCTTTTTGGGAACTACGATTTCATAAACCGTTGGCTTCGGTTTGGACTTGGAGTAGAGGAAGAAGAATGTCCATCCCACAATGAGAAGCACGATGCCGAGGGCGATAAATTTCAGTACCTTTTTCATTCTGTTTCGTATGTTACATTTGTTATTTTGTTCATGTTTGCGGTTATTCTTCGGGTTTATTCTTCCGACAGCGCCTCGATGGGTTTTATTTTCATTGCGCGGAAGGCAGGTCCGAGTCCCGCGAGGGTACCCATGCAGGTTATGATGGTTGCCGATACTATGGCGGTGTAGAAGTCTATTTGAAAGACTGTGGTTTCGCCGGCGTCCTTGCTGAGACCCAGATCGACCATTTGCAGCACCAGCACTCCGAAGGATATTCCGAGAAAGCCGGCCATTGCCGTGATGGTGAAACTTTCGCTCATGATCTGTCCCATGATCGAGGAGGGACGGGCGCCGAGAGCGCGTCGTACTCCTATTTCCTGAGTTCGCTCGCGCACGGTGACCATCATGATGTTGCTCACGCCGATTATTCCGGCGAAGAGGGTTCCGAAGCCCACTATCCATGCAAGGAGTTTCACGCCGGTGAAGAGACCGGCAACCTGCGAAAACATAGTTTCGAGGTTGAACGAGTTGACCGCCTGTTTGTCGTGCGGGGCGATGCTGTGGTTCGCCTTGAGTATGGTTTCGATTTGCTGGTGAATTTCGCTCACCGCGATACCGGGTTGAGCCATTGCGCAGAGGATATCGACCCGGTCGCCGTAGTTGTAAATCCGCTGCATCACGGTCAGGGGCATGGTGATGGAGTTTCGTTTGTCGTCGCCGAAGCTGATGTTGTCGCCGCCTTCGCCCACGCCTATGACTTTGAAATAAACGCCGTCGATGCGGATGTCGTGACCCAGCGGGTCTTCGCCGCGGTTGAACAGGGTTTCGTAAACGCGCGAGCCGATGACGCACACCTTGCGGTGTTCCTTGAGGTCGATGTCGTTGAGGTATCTGCCGAACATCATTTTGTGATTGTCTATTTTATTATAGCTGGCGTAGTTGCCCTGTACGCTGAAGGTGCCTTTCTTTTCGCCTCTGACCACATTGTCGGAGTTTGCCCAAGTGGAGAGCATTGGAGCGATCACTTCGAGTCCCTTGACGTTTGCGCGGATGATTTCCACGTCCTTGTTGTTCATCCGCCAGTATCGCCCCTTGCGGAAACCCTTGTAGGCTTCGCTTGTGCGTCCGCTCCAGAAGAAGCAGGAGTTGCTCGCTATGCCCTCGAACTGACCGGAGATGAGTTTTTCCAGTCCGTTGCCGCCGCCGAGCAGGGCAATCAGCATGAATATGCCCCAGAACACGCCGAAGGCGGTGAGGAAGCTGCGGGTTTTGTTGCGGCTTATGGTGACGAATATTTCGTTCCAGCGATCGAGATCAAACATGGCTTATCGACTGTTTAAGGCTTCGATTGTTTTTATTCTCACGGCTTTCAGCGCGGGGAAGAATCCAGCCAGAGTGCCGGCGACGATAAGCAGCACGGTTGCCTGAATCGCCACGTTCAGATCGACGGTGGGATTGACGAATATGCTGATGGATTCGCGTCCTCCTCTGTCTCCGCCCGTGAAGACGCTGTTGGCAAGCAGTTCGGTGACGCCCACTCCGCACACTAATCCGGCGTATCCGAAGGCGGCGGTGATGATGATGGATTCGGTGACTACGAGTCTGAGTATTTTCCCCGGCGATGCGCCTATCGCCTTGCGTATTCCGAACTCGCGCGTTCGTTCGCGGACGGTGATGAGCATGATGTTGCTCACGCCCACGATGCCGGAAATGAGGGTGAATATTCCGATGACCCAGACGGCGATGTTGATAAAGTTTCCCGCCTTTGACATCTGGAGATAGTTCGAGAATCGGTTCCAGTACCATATCGCGTTGTCCGACGGCGCTATCTGGTGCAGACGGGCGAAGCGCGCCTTGTAACGGTTCGTGAAGTCGGTGTTGGTTTCCTCCGAATCTATTGTCGTGCCGAGCGTGAAGGCGAGGTTCGAGACTCCTATACCTTTATTATATATGACTTGCGCGGTGGTGAGGGGGATATATGATCCGGTGGCGTCCTGCCGGTCGTCGATGTAATACACGCCGACGACGGTGTAGATTATTCCGTTGAGGTTCACGTGCCGCCCTATCGCCGGTTTCTGTTTGAAAAGCACGTCGGCGGCGCGTCGGGAGATGACTATGGTTTTGCGCTTTTCGCGAATATCAAGTTCGTTGACGAAACGTCCGCGGTCGATCTTAAGTCCCTCGATGGACATCATCTGCGGGCTGACGCCGGAGATGTCCGACGCGATGTATTCCGTGCCGCAGGAGATGTTGCGCGAACCGATGCCGACGTTGCCGACGACGAAGTTCACTTCGCCGGGGAAGTCGGTGGATGTGAACCGAAGGTCGCGGTC
This sequence comes from Prevotellaceae bacterium, assembly GCA_031279735.1. Taxonomy (GTDB): domain Bacteria; phylum Bacteroidota; class Bacteroidia; order Bacteroidales; family UBA932; genus JAIRLF01. The sequence goes on along the minus strand of JAITHX010000017.1, from coordinate 1,937 downwards.
GTCGAGATTGATGCGGCGTCCCGCCTGAAAGCCGGCGTAGGGGATGTTCGTCCGTCCGCCCCAGATTTGCACGACGTTTATCAGTCGGCTGCCCCAGTTGGCGGCGAACCCGTTTTTCAGTCCGTTGCCCGCGCCGAGCAGGACGATGAGCATGAAGATGCCCCATGCGACGGCAAACCCGGTGAGGAAGGTTCGCATCTTGTTGCGCCGGATGGTGTTCAGTATTTCGTAGAGCAAGCTGATCATGGCGTGTTACTTGATGTTGTCGGGGTTGAAGCGCGAGGCGTCGTGACCGGAGTTGTCGTCGATTCGTTCGATGACGCCGTCGCGGAGCCGGATAATCTTGTCGGTCAGGTTGGCGATACCCGATTCGTGGGTTACGATGATCATGGTCATTCCCTCGCGGTTCACGTCGCGAAGAATCTGAATCACTTCGGCGGAGGTTTTGCTGTCGAGGGCACCGGTGGGTTCGTCGGCGAGAATGATCTGGGGCTTGGAGATAAGTGCCCGCGCAATGGCTACCCTTTGTTTTTGACCTCCCGACAGTTCGTTGGGCATGTGATGCGCCCAGTCCTTGAGACCGAGCCGGTCGAGATATTCAACAGCCATCCTGTTGCGTGTTTTCCGTCCCACTTTCCGGTAGTAGAGCGGCAGAGCCACGTTTTCCATGGCGTTCTTGAAATTGATGAGATTGAAGGATTGAAAGATGAATCCTATCAGTTTGTTGCGGAAGTGCGCCGCGCGGGTTTCGCCGAGATTCTTAATCAGCACGTCGTTGAGATAGTAATTGCCGGTGTCGTAATTGTCGAGTATGCCGAGTATGTTGAGCAGAGTGGATTTTCCCGAACCGGAGGCGCCCATGATGGATACCAGTTCGCCCTTTCCGATGTGCAAGTCTATGCCTTTGAGCACATGCAGCGGGGCGCCGCTGTAGTAAGTCTTGTTGATCCGTTCTAATTTTATCATTCTTAAATACTGTCGTCCGTTTTGTCGTTTAATGTTTCCGTCCGTCGCTGTCGAAGCCGGTTGAATGTATTGGACGCGCGAGGATTGGAAAAGTTACATTCCTGCAGCTTTTTTTTTTCGGCTGACGCGATATGGAAACGAATATAGGGATGTCGAATAAATAACTTATACAGGATTCGTTACTTTTTACGAATTATGAATTATAAATTATGAATTATGAATTGCGGACGCGGCACACGCGTTGACGACATACACGATACTGTCGCTTTACAGGCGATTCGGGGCATATGAGACACAGGGAGGACTTTTTTGTCGCACGCAGAGGGAAATGCTTGAAAAAACGCTTTGCGAAAGGATTATGACCGTATATTTGACAATCGTGACCAAACTGCTGGAACTTTTATGCATCGATGTCGAGGAAAGCCTCGATCGAATAATAGCGGCGAACTCGAATGACCAAGGGGCAATAATCCTGTTAAATGCTATCTGTCAACTTATGGATGGTGGGAAACTTGAGTTTCATAATTGTGCTTTTCCCGCTGCCCGATTCGCCGATGAATACGGTAAACGGAGTGATGTTTTGAATTTCCATGTCCTTGACGGGACCAAAATTGCGTATGATAATCGACTCTTGCATAAAACGAAAATTAAAACTCTGCGGTGAAAAAAACACCGCAACGCGGTGAAAAACGGGAGGAAGATTTTAAGACTTGCCCCCGTATTTTGGACACCCCACCTAACGGGTTTTGTCCGGTTAGAGACTGAAGGCATGAGGAAAACAAAACGGCACTGTTTTAGGAAAAAAACGACGCGACTGTCATTGACGGCTATAAGTTATTTATAACACATCCCTAAATGCCGCAGAGCATATCGTCGTTCCGGGTATAGGAAGGGTATAGGAAGGGTATAGGAAGGATACAGGAAGGACGAAGAAAGAACGACAGCGAGGCTTGTTTCAGGGCGTTATAGTC
>JAITHX010000202.1 GCA_031279735.1 Prevotellaceae bacterium | reverse complement strand
ACCATTGAGATACATTTTAAATCGCTTTTCACGCCGGATTATATCCGTGACAAAGTTGTGATTGAAATTGGAGCGCGTTCGTTGGTTGAGCCAAGTGAAAACATTCAGTTACGTTCCATTTATCTCGTAACACTTACAATGTCCGCCGCAAACTAACAACAATCAACCTGAAAGAAAACAAAGGAGGCTTACTTTTCATTGTAAGCCTCTCGTTTTCGAGTAGCGAGACCGAGGATTGAACTCGGGACCTCATGATTATGAATCATGCGCTCTAACCGGCTGAGCTATCTCGCCTCATGATTGCGGGCGCAAAGGTAGTTCTTTTTTTTAATCCGGCAATATGGTTTGCGCAAAATAATCGGGGGGGGGGACGGAATCGGGGGGGGGAAGGAATCACGCCGGATCGACGTCGGCGATGACTATCAGTCCCGAATACTTTTTTTCCTTCCGCAGTCGGGCGAAGGCGTCGCGCAGAAAATCCTTGTAACTGTCGGCGGCGCCGTCCTTCTTCAGCTTGATTCGGAAACAGAGAATGTATTTGTTTTGTACTCGTCCCACCGGAGGAGGTTCTGGTCCTGCAACATTAGCTCCGAAAACCTTAGTCAGCGCGATTTTCAGCGCCGCTCCCGCCTCTTGCAGCAGCTCGCGGTTCGAGTGTTTCAGCGACACGAGTATCAGTCGGCAAAAAGGAGGGTAGTTGAACGTAAGGCGTTCGACTATCTGCGTTTCAAAGAACGTTTCGTAATCGTGATTGACCACTTGTCGTATGACCGGATTCTCCGGCATCGAGGTTTGTATGAGCACCATTCCGGGTTTGTTCGCCCGTCCCGCCCGTCCCGCCACCTGCGACATTAGCTGAAAACTGCGCTCGCAGGCTCTGAAATCAGGGAAGTTCAACAGACTGTCGGCGTTCATCACTCCGACCAGACTGACGTTGCCGAAATCCAGTCCCTTGCAGATCATTTGCGTGCCGACGAGGATGTTTGTCGCGCCCGATTCGAAACCGTTCAGTATCCTTTCGTATGCCGATCGGGAACTCACCGAATCCAAATCCAGTCGCTCGACCCGCGCTTCGGGCAGCAGAAACGAGAGATCGTCCTCGATTTTCTCGGTGCCGAGTCCCTTTGCCTTAATGTTCGTGCTGCGGCATTGAGGACACTCGGAAGGCTGGGCGGCAGAATATCCGCAGTAGTGACACGAGAGCGAACTGTTGAATTTGTGATATGTGAGGCTGACGTCGCAACATTCGCATTTCAAAGTGAATCCGCAGTCGTCGCACTGAACGTAGGGCGAATATCCGCGCCGGTTCTGAAACAGAATCACCTGTTCGCCTTTTCCCGTCGTTTCCGTGATGGCGTTCAGCAAAGTTTCGGAAAACGAAGCCGTTATCTTCTTCTTTCTGCGGGCGCGCCTCATGTCGAGAGTTCTTATTTCGGGCAGGACGGCGCTGCCGTAGCGTTCGGTGAGGCGGACGAGGGCGTATTTCCCTGTCAGAGCGTTATGGTAGCTCTCTATGGAAGGCGTCGCCGAGCCGAGCACTATTTTCGCTCCGTGCATCCGTGCGGCTACTACCGCCGTGTCGCGGGCATTGTAGCGGGGAGCGGGATCAAACTGCTTGTAGGTGTTTTCGTGTTCCTCGTCCACTATTATCAGTCCGAGATTCGAGAACGGGAGCAATAGCGACGAACGCACGCCGAGAATGAGTTGCGCCTTGTCCGCCTTATCGTTTGCGGCGAGAAGATCGCTGTATGTTTCGGCGCGTTCCGCATCGCTGAAATTCGAGTGATACACAGCTATCCTGTCGCCGAATACCGCGCGCAGACGCTCGGTGATTTGCGTCGTGAGGGCTATTTCGGGCAGGAGGTACAACGCCTGTCTGTTCGTTCGCAAAGTTTCGGCTATCAGGCGGATGTATATTTCGGTCTTGCCCGACGACGTCACACCGTAGAGCAGCACCGGTTTGTCGGCTGCTTTGATAGCCTCGAACGCTTTTTGCTGATGCGGCGAAAGTTCGGGCAAGCGTTCGGGCAATCGTTCGGCTGACGACTCTCGAGTCCGTTCCGCCCGCTTTCGCACAAGGGCAAACAGTCCCTTTTTTTCGCAGGACTTGAGGACTTGAGTCGATACTCCGCTTTGTTTCAGCAGTTCGGCTTCGGGTATTTCCGGCGGCGCGGACAGCGACAGCGGTTCGGCGAGTTCCAGATACGTCAGCAACAGCCGTTCGCCCTTCGTCCCCCGTTTCATGGAATCGAGCGTTGCCGCGAGTTTTTCATCGCTGTCGATATCCGGATGCAGAGCGACGAACGAAACTGACAGGGAACGCGCGTTTTCCCTTGTGTTTTCCGTTATGTTTTCAGACTTGAGGCGGGCGGGCAGAGCGGCTTTCATCACTTCGCCCTCAGTGCACATATAGTAACGCGCAATCCATCGCCACAGTTTGAGCTGCAATGCTGTGACCGTCGGTTTTTCCTCCGGCGCGCCTGCGACCTCCCTTACCGTATAATCGACTTCGACCTTTTCGAGCGTTTCGACCACTATTCCGGAATACAGTTTCCCGCGCAGCGGAACAACCACCCGCGTCCCCGCTGCCGGCGCCGTCGTCGTCGCCGGCAGGGAATACAGCAGAGCTTCCTGCAAATACAATGGCAACAATACCTTGACGAACAATTTTCGAGAGTGTTTAGCGGTGGGTGAGGTTTTGCAAATCTCTCCAAAATTCCGGATAGGACTTGTTGACGCACTCGGAGTTTTCGACCGTTACGGCGGATTCGCAGGCAAGCGCGGCTACGGCAAGCGACATGGCGATTCGGTGGTCGTTGTGCGAATCGACTGTTGCGCCGTGTGTCCGGCTTTCTCCGACAATCATATAGTCGCCGTCCGTTTCGACCGTTGCGCCTATTTTGCCGAACTCCGACCGGAGCGTCGCCGCCCTGTCGCTTTCCTTGCCTGCAAGTCGTCCGACGCCCTTGATTCGCGAAACTCCGCGACAGTGAACCGCAAGCGCCGCGAGCGCCGGAAAGAGATCGGGCGAATCGGTAGCGTCGAACACAAAGGCTTTGAGTTCGCCTTTCGATACGCTGATACTCGACGCGCCGCCGCCCGACATGCCTGCGCGAACCGTCGCGCCCGCCGACCGCAGAACTTCGACTATCGCTTTGTCGGCTTGAGCGGAAGCGGGATCGAGATTTAGTATTTCCACGTTCCCCGCAATGGCTCCGGCAACGAGAAGGCAGGAAGCGCCGCTCCAGTCGCCCTCGATGTTGAAGCGCGTGCCGGAATAAACCTGACCTCCCCTGACGAAGAATCTATTGTAGTTTTCGTTTTCGATTTCCGCGCCGAACTTCGACGCAGTGTCAATCGTCAAATCGACGTAGGGTTTGCTCTTGAGATTCTCAACCCGCACCAGCGAGTTGCCGCTCAACAGCGGCAGGGTCATCAGCAGTCCCGACAGGAACTGCGAACCTCCGCTTCCGTCGATAGTTATCTCCGCAGCCGAGAGACTGCCGCAGAGCTTCGCCGGAAGTTTTCCGCCGTTGTCGGAATAGCGTATTCCCATTTGCTCGAACGGCGATTTCATCATCGAGCCGAACGCGCGGTTCATCAGACTGCCTCGCCCGTTCAGCGTGACCTCGCGCGCATAGAGCGGCGACAGCGGGGCGAAGAGCCTCGCCGACAATCCCGATTCGCCGCAATTCAGCGTCAGCTCGTCTCTTCGCGCAAGCGGCGGCGGATTCCCGACAACAGTCAAAGTTCCTCTCCCGTCGTGTGTTGCGTAGGCTCCCGCCGCCTCAATTATTCCCAGCGCCGCTTTCGCGTCGTCCGATTCCGTATAACCCGTAATCGTCGTTTCGCCGCGACAGAGCAGGGCGGCGGCAAGCGCTCTTTGCGCCAGACTTTTCGAGGCGGGAGCGAAGACCGTTCCGCTCGCCGCTCCCGGCGTTATGGTTGTTTGCATTATTGTTTGATGCTATTATTTACAACTATCTCCGGAACGACTATCTCCGAACAGGTGCCTATTCTGAGCCAAGCTCCCCACAGTCCGAGACCCGAAGTGACGAAATACTGTGTTTCGCCCTTTTTCAGGTATCCGTAGGGTTTTTCGTATATCGCTTCGGTTATCAGACTGAGAGGCCAGATTTGACCGTAGTGCGTATGACCCGAAAATTGAAGATCGACGCCCTCTCTTCGCGCTTCGTCGAGATCGTGCGGCTGATGGTCGAGCAGGATGACGAACTTGTCGCGATCGACCCCACGATCAACTCCCTGCATGATTTCCGACAACGCTTTGCGTTCGCGATTGGAACGGTCTTCCCTGCCGACGAGCTGGATGTCGCCGGTCAGTTGCACCGCGCTGTCGCGCAGCAGGACGATTCCCGCCTTCTCCAACAATTTCGCGTTTCTGTCTCTGTCGCCGTAGTATTCGTGATTGCCGAAAACGGCGTAAACCCCTCCGGGCGCCTTAATCTCCCTCAGCAGGGAGAGCATCTCCTCGGATTCCAGAGGACGGGCGCTGCGATCCACCACGTCGCCGCACAGAAGCACCACGTCGGGATTGCGCGAATTGATGAGTCTCACGAAGTCGCGCAGCTTGCCGGCTCCTATCGTGTAGCCGAGATGCAGATCGGAGGCCACGACTATCGAAGGCACCTTGGCTATTTGTTTGTTCGTCGGTATCTCGACCCGCGTCACCGAGGGATTGTTGAACTTGACTGCTCCGGCAACTACCACCGCAATCGTGGCTGCAAATATGCCGAAAAACACCGTCGCAGGGTTCGATCTCACCGCGTCGGGAAGAAAATGCAGCAGTTTGTCGCCCAGCCGTATCAGGTCGATTATCAGAACGCATGGCACGAGATAAATCAACAGCATCAGCCATGTGCCTCCGACATGCTGAACAACCGAAACAAGCGTTGCCGGAAGACTGTCCTCCAGCAGAAAGCCCGCAATCAGCGACACTGCCGCAAACACAAACAGAACCGCAAACACCGCGCGCGCACCCGTCCACGGAAGCGACTGAAACCCTCTCGCAAACAGATACACGTTCGCTCCGACGTAGGAGAGCAGCATCAGCGCCAGGATGAATATAAATCTCATAACCGTATCCCGACTGTTGTTTGCGACATGCGGCGCGTGTTGCTCGCGCACTTGGTATTTCGGAGGTTGTTCGACAGGGTTTCGTTGCGCAAAACCCGCCTGTCCGATAAATTAAATGTTTCCATGTTATTCCTTTATAAATTTTAATTGTACTACCGCTTTGAAACCCCGACAACGTTTCGCGTCGGGTTTCTTTCGGGCTGCAAAATTAAATGAAGACAACGAGACGGGAAAATTAAAATCTAAAACTTTCCATACCTTTGTTGTCGCTTTTATAATGGCAATAATTTGTTTATAACGGACAAAACAATAAATCGACAAAGATGAAACAGGACGTTATTTTTGAGGAAGAAATAAAAAACAGAGTTGCAGTCGAATTTTTCTCAAAGTTCGACTGTACGAGGATTTTGGGTAAAATCTACTTTGCCGTAAAGCTGAAAGACCCTGCGGATACCGTTGATGTCAATGATGAATATTTGCTGTGGGCTGAGGCTAAAGCCGCGCCGTCCGACATGTTCGCAATGCTCGCGCAGCTGGTTCTGACAATCGGAAAGGCGCGGACTTTCGACAGCTATTTGCCTCCCCCGTTTCTGGGCTGCTTCGACAGCGAAAAAATCGCTTTTGTGCC
>JAITHX010000194.1 GCA_031279735.1 Prevotellaceae bacterium | reverse complement strand
ATAGGACACTTCGAGAGCGAGTGTTTCGCGGTAGAATTATTTTATGGAGCGATTAGTAAAAAATTTCCTACTTTTGCGCTCTGTTTTGCGCGGGGAAATGCGAACCCGGTACAGTATTTATAAGATGATCAAGTAATAAAATACAGACTATATGGCAAAAAAAGTAGAAAAGAAAATCATTTTCATCAACGATGAGAATCAAAAGGACGAGAAAAACGCCTATCTGCTCCATCTTCTGAAAACGAAGCCGCAGGTGCCTCCTGTGGATTCGGTAGAGCGGAAACTGCATCTCCTCTATGATCTTCAAATGATTGATTCGGCTATCGACGACATCAACATCCTTCGGGGCGAACTCCCCAACGAGGTCAAAACTCTGGAGGACGAAATAATCGGACTCGAAACCAGAATCTCCAAAATCATCGACGACAGCAAAACGGCGGAATCCGACATATCCAAGAAGAAAATGGACATAGAAAACGCCAACGCTCAGATAAAGAAATACGAAGAACAGCAGAAAAACGTCAGAAACAACCGCGAGTTTGAATCGCTGGCCAAGGAAATAGAGTTTCAGGGTCTCGAAATAGAGCTGCTGAAAAAACGCATCAGGGAACAGGATCTTGTAGTAAAGGAAAAGAAACTTGCGGAGGATGATGCGCGCGAGAAACTCGAAGACAGAAAGAAAGACCTCATCGTGAAACGTCAGGAGCTCGAAAAGATCATCGACGACACGAGGATAACCGAGGACAACCTGAAGGGCAAATCGGCGGAATATCAGTCGGTCATAGAATCGCGCCTGCTCAACGCCTATCGTCGTCTGCGGAAAAACGCGCGCAACGGTCTCGCGGTAGTCGAAGTGAAACGCGACGCCTGCGGAGGCTGCTTCAACAAGATACCGCCCCAGCGACAGGTGGACATACGGATGGGAAAACGACTGATTCCGTGCGAATACTGCGGACGTATTCTGGTTGACTGGTCACGCGAACAATAATACACACCAATATAAACTTGCACTAACGATGTCAAAGAAAATTCTTTTTTATCTCGCTTCATTCCTGTTTGCCGGCTTGCTTGCCGGCTTCTATGCCTTGGAAGGCAACGCTCAGGAAAAATACGAAACTCTTTTTATACTCGACATAGCGCCCGACGCCCGCTCGGCCGGCATGGGCGACATAGGGGCGGCAACTTCGCCCGACGCAATGTCGCAGAAATGGAACGCTTCGAAATATATCTTCGCCGATATGAAATACGGAGTTTCGCTCTCCTACACTCCCTGGCTGAGCAAAATCTCGCGGGGACTGAACATGGGGCTGATTTCGGGCTATATCCAATTCGGCGAGAAAAGCGCGATAGGCGCTTCCGCAACCTACTTGTCGATAGGCGACATCAACTTGTTTTCCGCCGACAAGGTGGAGATGGGCACCGTTTCCTCCGACCAGTTCGCAATCGACGCTTCCTACTCGCACCGTCTCGGCGAACATGTTTCGGGCGGCATGACCCTGAGATACGCCAATACGTTCAAGATAAAACAAACCGGCACGCCCAACAGCGGAGTGCTGAGATCGGTTTCGGCTTTTTCGGGCGATATCTCGTTCTTCTATGTCCGCCCCGTGTATGCCTTCGAGAAGGAGACCGAACTTGCGATAGGCACCGTCGTCTCGAATCTCGGCACCAAAGTGGAACAGTATGAAGGCGTGGAAGCGCTCATGCCGATGAACTGGCGTCTGGGCGTCACGTGGAATGTTTCCATCAACCCGAAAAACGTCCTGTCGCCGTCGTTCGACATCAACAAGTCGCTCGTCCCGCAAACCTACAGTCAGGACATCACGGTGATAGAAGCCATTGGCAAATCTTTCGGCGGCGGCAGGGAGTTCACATGGTCGGCAGGCGCGGAATACTCCTACAACAAACTCGCAATGCTCCGGCTTGGCTACCGTCACAGCAAAAATCACGAAGGATTCAGATATTTCACCTTCGGAGCCGGACTAGTGTACAAGTCGCTGAAACTCGACGCCTCCTATCTCCTCTCCACTTCCCCCGTAACCACTCCGCTCTCCAATACGTTCCGATTGACGCTTAGCTTTCTGGGAATTAAGAATTAAAAATTGCATTCGGAAATTAAGAATTAAGAATTAAGAATTAAGAATTACCATTCGGACGCGAGGAGGGCTATGTAAGTGTTACGAGATAAATTGACGGTTTTTTCACCGCATAGCGGTGTTTTTTACCGCAAAGAGCGCAAGGGCTTCGCGGAGGGCGCAAAGGCTTCGCGTCCTTTGCGAAACCCTTGCGCCCTTTGCGGTAAAAAAACACCGTTATGCGATGAGAAACCGCAACACAACGGTAAAAAGTCAAGTTATTTCATAACAATTCCTATGAGTGATAGAGCCGGATGGCAATTCTTAATTCTTAATTCTTAATTTCCTATAGTAGGACATGAAAAATATTTTAATGAAAGAAGAAGAAGAAGAAGAAGAAGAAGAAGCTGCTGCTGCTAGCGGCGGCGAACTGACTGCCGGACATGCATGGAGAAAAGGCATCGGCGATGCGATAAAACTGATGAGCGCGATGTTAGTGTCTGTTGCGGTATCGTGCGGCGCGGACGGAGAGCGTTTGCATCTCGTTGCGGGAAGCTATGCCGACAAAACCGCGCCGGGTATCTTCGTTTACGAGTTCAATCCCGACAACGGTCGCGTAAACCGCGTCGGCGAAACGAGCGGCATAGCCAACCCGTCGTTCCTCGCTCTTGCGCCCGACGGAAAACATCTCTACTCGGTGAGCGAAACCGATGATGATTCGGCTTCGGTACATGCGTTTCGTATGGACGGCGACCGTGGTCCGATACATCTGAACGCTCAACTCACGGGAGGCGCTTCGCCGTGCCACGTGAGCGTGGAACCCGCCGGACGCTTTCTCGTCGCGGCAAACTACACGGGAGGCAGCATAACGGTCTTTCCTCTCGCAGCCGACGGAAGTATCGCGCCGGCGACGCAAAAGTTCGGGTTCGACGATTCAATCAAATCGCATCTCCATTGCACCGTCTTTTCGCCCGACGGCAAGTTCCTGTTCGCGACCGATCTCGGCAAGGACAGAATTTATGGCTTCCGCGTGACGCCCGACGACAATCCCCGTTTAACGCTCGATTCATCCGTCGAACTCGAAAAGGGATCGGGTCCGCGGCATCTCGTCTTTCACCCGTCGGGCAAATACGCTTACGTAATCAATGAACTCGCCGGCACAGTGACCGCAATGCGATACGACAACGGCTCGCTGCTCCCCTTCCAGTATGCCCTCTCCGACACTACGTCCGGAAAAGGCGGCAAAGGCAGCGCCGACATCCGCATTTCGCCCGACGGCAGATTTCTCTATTCCTCAAACCGTCTCAAAGCCGACGGCATAGCGATATTCTCTATCAGCAGCTCGTCGGGCGCATTGACGCGAATCGGAAATCAACCCACCGGCGCGCATCCCCGCAATTTTATCCTCTCGCCCGACGGACAGTTCCTTCTCGTGGCAAGCCGCGACAGAAACGATGTGGAAACGTTCAGACGAAATCCCGATACCGGACTGCTCGAAAATTCAGTCCAAATCACAGGAATCAGCAAGCCGGTGTGCCTTGTCTGGGGTATAGGGTATAGAGTATAGGGTGCTTCGCCGGACGGGAGGGATTCGGCTCCCATCAGGCGAAGCGCCCTATACTTGGGGTGTCCAAAATCTCGTATCAATCTTTAAAATCTTCCTCCCGTTTTTCACCGCGTTGCGGTGTTTTTTTAAACGCTAAGGGCGCAGAGGCTTCGCAGAGAACGCAAGGGCTTCGCG
>JAITHX010000145.1 GCA_031279735.1 Prevotellaceae bacterium | reverse complement strand
ATGAATAAAAGATTATTAATGGTTACGTTTTCAGCATTTGCGCTGAGTCTGTCCGTTCGGGTTGCGGCTCAGTTGCCCGCTGCGCTTTCGTTCACTCTCGAACAGGCGAAGGAACATGCCGTGAAGTACAACAGAACGTTGCAGAAAGCGGGCATAGCGGTCGAGGAGGCTCACGAAGCACTCTGGCAGGCTATCTCCGCCGGGTTGCCCAAGGTGGACGCCACTGTGGACTACAGCAACTATCTCGGCTTCAACATGAGCCTGCAGGGAATGAGCATCGCTTTCAATCCCACGAGTTCGGCTAAGGCTACTCTTTCGCAGCTTGTTTTCAGCGGCGCGTACTGGGTGGGCATCGACATGGCTAAAATCGCCAGAAAGATAAGCGAAAAGAGCATCGAAAAGACGGAACTCGACGTGAAGGAGAACGTGACGCTGACTTACTATGCGATTCTTCTCGCTCGGCAGAACAAGGAGATTCTGCTCGGCAACATCGCGAATCTGCGCGACATACACAAGCGCACCGACGATCTGGCGCGCGCCGAAATAGTCGAGAAAACCAATGCCGATCAGATTGCCGTGCAGGTTATGAACCTCGAAGCGGCGCTACATTCGCTCGACCGGCAGACGGAACTCGCCTACAACATGCTGAGGCTTCATCTCGGTCTCGCTCCGGGAGCAGAGCTGTCGGTAGTAGGCGGAATAGACGACCACGTGGCGGCACTTGCTTCGGCAGGTCTCGACGGCAAGGTGTTCGACCTGGCGGGCAACATCGACTTCCGCCTGCTCAAGTCGCAGGAAGAGTTGCAGCAGCAGCAGATCCGTCTCGACCGCGCGGCGTATCTGCCCACAATATCGGGCTTTTACAGCTACACGTACAAAATAATCAAGCCGGCGTTCGACATGTCGCCGCCCCACGTTCTCGGCTTGCAGGCGAACATTCCGATTTTCTCGTCGTTTCAGCGGCGGTCGAAGGTGCGACAGAGCGAAATAAAGCTGCGCGCACTGCAAACGGACATCGAACAGGTTGCCGACCAGCTGAACATTCAGGAGAAACAGCTGCGCTACAATCTGCGCAACGCTTCGGAACAGTACGAGATACAGCGGCGGAACGTGGAGGTTTCCAAGCGCGTTTTCGACAACAGCGTCCGCAAGCACGAGTACGGCGCCATTTCGTCGCTCGACCTGACCACCGCCAACAACAACTACCTTCAGGCGGAAAGCAATATGCTCAGTTCGAAGAACGAACTCCTGAAGGCGCAAACCGAGCTGCTGAAACTTCTCGGAGAATTATAAGTCAATGATTTTTGAACTCAAACAATAATGTTAAATATAATGATGCAATACAGATTAAAGAAGACACTGCTCTTCGCCGCCGCACTGCCGGCACTCTTCGCCTGCGGATCCGGTTCGGGAAAGCCCGACGAACAGGCACATGAAGTCGCACCCGAAAAAGTTTCGATCTTCGCGATCGAAGAACGTACCGTGGGACGCTCCATAACCTATCCCTGCACGCTCAATCCGTTCGAGGAGATATATCTCGCACCCGCCGCAACGGGGCGCATCGAGAAAGTGACGGTCGATGTCGGGTCGCGGGTCGCGCGCGGGCAGGTCATAGCCCAGATGGATCGCACTCAACTCGTTCAGGCGGAAATACAGTTGCGCACTCTACGGTTGGACTACAACAGGCTCGACACTCTCGCCAAACTCGGCAGCGTGGCGAAACAGCAATACGATCAGATCAAAGGGCAGTATGACAACGCCCGCACCAACGTGGACTTTCTCCGCGTCAACACGCAGCTCGCCGCTCCGTTTGCGGGGGTGATAGCCGCGAAGTATTTCGAGGACGGGGAACTGTTCTCCGGCGCTCCGGGTCAGAGCGGCAAGGCGGCTATCGTCCACTTGATGCAGATTGACAATCTGAAAGCGTTCGTCGGCATTCCCGAAAAGTATTTTCCCAAGGTGCGCGCGGGGATGAAGGTGGCGATAGAAACCGACATCTACCCGGGCGAGAAGTTCGACGGCGCCATTTTCAGGATTCATCCCACGATCGATCCTGCAACGCACACGTTTGTAGCCGAAATAAAGGCACCCAATCCGGGCGAGCGTCTGCGTCCGGGGATGTACACCCACATCTCCCTCGAAATCGACAAGGATCAGGCATTGCTGGCGCCGGTGGGCGCGGTGATGAAACTTCAGGGGTCGAACGACCGCTATGTGTTTGTTGCCGAGAACGGCAAGGCGAAACGGGTTTCCGTGACTCCGGGTCGAAGATTCGACGAGTTCATGGAACTGATTTCGGACGAAATAAAGGCGGGCGATCAAATCATCGTCAAGGGTCAGACGCGGATAGCCGACGGCGCGCAGATAGAAATTGTTCGCGATGCAAACTGAAAACGGATTGAAAACGCACACTCTTAATATCGTCGTCTATGAGTATATATAAAAGTGCAGTAGAGAAACCGATAACCACTCTGATGTTTTTTGTGGCGGTGCTCGTTCTGGGGGTCTTTTCGCTGATTCAGCTGCCTATCGACCTTTATCCTGAAATAGAACCGCCCTACATATCGGTGATGACCACTTATTCGGGAGCCAGCGCCGCCGACATCGAAGTGAACGTCACCAAACTGATAGAGGATCGACTCGCGTCGGTGGACAAGCTGAAGGAAATAACCTCGTCGTCGTATGACAATATGTCGGTCGTGAGCCTCGAATTTCAATGGGACGCGAATCTCGACGAGGCGGTGAGCGATGTCCGCAACGCTCTCGACTGGGTGCTCGACGCTCTTCCCGAAGCCGCCGACCGCCCGAACGTGTTCAAGTTCAACACGAGCATGATGCCCATCCTGTTCTATTCGGTGACTGCCAACAGCAGTTATTCGGGACTGGAGAAGATTCTCGACCAGAAGGTGGTAAACGCTCTCAACCGCATCGACGGCATAGGTTCGGTTTCGATGAACGGAGCGCCGACGCGCGTGGTTTATGTGGATATGGATCAGAGCAAAATGGATGCCTACAATCTTGGCGTCGAACAGGTGGGCAATGTCATCAAGGCGGAAAACCTCGATATGCCTTCCGGCAACGTCAAGATGGGAACGGAGGACTATCAGCTTCGCGTAGAGGGCGAGTTCGACGAAAGCGTCGAAATAGCCGAACTCGTTGTAGGCAGCTTCGGAGGGAAAAACATCTATCTGAAGGACATAGCCACGGTGCGCGACACGATTAAAGACCTTTCGTTCGACCAGCGCGTCAACGGGCGGCAGGGCATCACCATGATAGTCACCAAACAGTCGGGCGCCAACACGGTGAAGATAGCCGGAGCCGTCCGCCGCGAACTCCAGAAGATAGCTCCAACGCTTCCTCCCGACGTGAAGATAGAGGAGATATTCGATTCTTCGACCTTCATCCGAAACTCGGTCAGCAATCTGAGCGAAACGCTGATGTACGAGTTTATCTTCGTTGTGGTCGTGGTGCTGTTCTTCCTCGGACGCTGGCGCGCTACGCTGATAATCGTGATAACCATTCCGGTGTCGCTGCTGTCGGCGTTCATCTACCTGATGATGACGGGAAACTCGATAAACATCATTTCGCTTTCGTCGATTTCGATAGCGATAGGCATGGTGGTGGACGACGCGATAGTGGTGCTCGAAAACATATCGCGACATGTGGGACGAGGGAGTTCGCCCCGCGAGGCGTCGATCTACGCCACGAACGAGGTTTGGCTCTCGGTTATCGCCACCACGCTGGTTATCGCCGCCGTCTTCGTTCCGCTGACCACCATATCGGGGATGATGGGCGTGATGTTCAAGCAGCTCGGCTGGATAGTGACCATCGCCACCGTGGTTTCGACCGTCGCGGCGATAACGATAGTTCCGATGCTTTCGTCGAAGTTCCTGAAAGTGCGTCCCGCCAACAAACGGGTGATGCGTTTCGGCTACGTCAATACCGTCGGGCGTTTCCTCGACGTTTTCGACCGGGCTTACGGCCGCCTTCTGGGCTGGTGCGTGACCCACAAGAAAGTGGTGGTTGTGCTTGCCGCGGCGGTATTCGCCCTGTCGTTCTACGTGTTCGGCATGGTAGGCTCGGACTATATGCCCGAAACCGATCAGGGACGGGTCACGGTGATGATTGAACTCCAGACCGGAACCCGCGTGGAGGAAACCATGAAAACCGTGCGCTCGTTCGAACGGCTGGTCGCGGAAAAGTATCCCGAAGTCGCGCTTACGTCTGCCGCCACCGGCTCGAACGATCAGGGCGGGGTCTCGGCGCTGTTCACTACCAACGGCTCGCACATAAGCAACATCACCTTCCGTCTGCACGAACGCTCGCAGCGCAAGCGCGACGTGTTCGAACTGGCGGAACTCATGCGCGCCGACCTCAAGAAATATCCCGAAGTGATCAACTACAACGTATCCACCGCCGACGGAGGACTGATGGGCGGAGGCTCCGCGCTGCAAGTGGAGATATTCGGCTACGATTTCGACAAAACCAACAGGGTTACAGCCGATATACGTCGCCGTCTCGATTCCATAAAGGGCGCCGAAAACATTCAGGTGAGTCGCAAGAACGACCGCCCGGAACTCAAAGTGCGCTTCGACAAGGAGAAACTCATGCGGCACGGACTCAACAGCGCCACCGTGTCGGCTTACGTCCGCAACAGGGTTGACGGGATGGTTGCCGGCAAACTCCGCGAGGAGGGCGAAGAGTACGACATCATAGTTCGCCTCAACGAGGATTCGCGCAACACGATCCGCAAACTCGAAGAAATGACTATGCTCACTCCGCAGGGCAAACAGATAAGGCTTCGCGAACTCGGCAGGGTCGAAGAACACTGGTCGCCGCCCAACATCACCCGCAAACGCAAGGAGCGCATCGTGACGATAGACGTCACTCCGGTGGGCGTGCCTCTGGGAACGATAGCGCAACAGATACAGGCCGAAATCAACAAGGTGGAAATACCGCCGGAAGTGCTTGTGCGCATAGGAGGCTCATACGAGGATCAGCAGGAATCGTTCCAAAGTCTGATACTGCTGCTGCTGCTTTCGATTCTGCTCGTGTTCATCGTGATGGCGTCGCAGTTCGAATCGTTCAGCAACCCGCTGGTGATAATGTTCTCGATACCCTTCTCGTTCTCCGGCTCGTTTCTGGCGCTCTACCTCACTGGCACCACAATGAACCTGATAGCGGCACTCGGAATGGTGCTTCTCGTAGGCGTGGTGGTAAAGAACGGAATCGTGCTGGTGGACTACATGAACCTGATGCGCGACAGGGGAATGAAACTCAACGACGCGATAGTGGTGTCGGGACGTTCCCGACTCCGTCCGGTGCTTATGACGGCTCTCACCACCATTCTCGGCATGTTGCCCATGGCGCTGAGCGCCGGCGAAGGATCGGAAATATGGGCGCCTATGGGCGTGGCGGTAATCGGGGGGCTGACCTTCTCGACAATGATCACGCTGATAATAGTCCCCGTGATGTATGCGGTGGTATCGAAAAGCGGCGAACGCGACAAGGCGCGCAAGGTGCGCAAACGCTTCCGCTTCATGGATAATCTCGATAGCGGCAATCAGAATTAAAACAACGAAAAACATGAAAGCAGTATTTATAGTATTCAATCAGGCAAATACCGAACGGGTAGAGTTTCTGCTCGACTATGTTGGCGTGCGCGGCTTCACGTGGTGGGAATCGGTGCAGGGACGCGGAACCGAAACCGGCGAACCGCGTCGCGGTACCCACACGTGGCCCGAAATGAACTCGGCGCTGCTCACCGTAGTCCCCGACGACCGCGTGGACGCCATACTCGAAGGCATCCGCAAAATCGACCATATCAATACGGAGGTGGGCGTGAAAGCCTTCGTCTGGAATATAGAAAACGGTTATTAATTAATTATGAATTATGAATTATGAATTATGAATTGCCTGTCGGGAAGTAAGAATTCGTAATTCGTAATTCGTAATTCGTAATTCGTAATTCGTAATTTAAATAAAACCCCCGTCGCAAGATTATCTTGCGACGGGGGTTTGTGTTTCGAACAATTCCAGCCAAAAAATGAAACCCTCGCCGTAAAAACTGATTTTGCGGCGAGGGCTGTTGTTATGTGTTACTCTCTTTCTTGCTGTATATGTTTTGTATTAACTTCCTTTGAAAATACCAATGCAAAAGTAATCAAATTTTCCGATACGGAAGGCGAGAGGATGAAAAAAATTGTTTGCAAAATCGAGGGACAGTACGGTTAAGCTATTATTGAACTTATCGCCTTGTTAAACTTCCGCGCAAAACTTCGGGCATCTGCGCTTTGCCTGTAAACTCTTTTCTTTTGGCGGGATGGTTTGCTGTAACCGTTTCTTTAACTACTAATTTCATTGTCTAAAAACATTTATTTTTTTATATATAATCTTCAACTTATAATTGCGGGGCAAATATAAGGGAAACTTTTTATTTCAACAGTTTTCTGTCTTCAACTTGTTTTAAAACGCTCATCTGCTGAATGGCGATTTGATTAAGTTTTAGCAGTCGTTCGCGTTGTGGAAGAGCTTCGTTAATAAAAACGGCGTTTAAATTTTCCATA
>JAITHX010000045.1 GCA_031279735.1 Prevotellaceae bacterium | reverse complement strand
TTGTAATATGTCATTTTCGTTAATCGATAGCTACGTTGATTTTTTGTTCGCCTATTCCGAACAGTCCGAAATCGTACGAAACGGGGTCGTCCGGCTTCATTTCCCGCAGAACCGCCGTGAGTTCGCACACTGTTTTCCTGTCGTTGGAAGCGCGCGAAATCAGTCCGAGCGAACGCGCCACCCGTCCCACGTGCACGTCGAGAGGAATATAGAGCCGCGCGGGAGAAATACTCTTCCATATTCCCAAATCCACTATCCCGTCGTTCCGCACCATCCACCGCAGAAACAGATTCAGCCGTTTGCACGCCGAACCCGCTTCGGGGTCCGACAGATGTTTGCTCGAACGGCGCAGCGGCGCCGCGCTTGCGTTCGCCGCGATTATCGCGTTTCTGAAAAAACTTATTCCGTCGAACATATCGCGTCCGGTAAAACAAACTTCGGCCGACGAATGTTCGGAATATATTCCTCTCAATCCCCTGCACAAGTATGCCAGATCGACGCGCTTGAAAGTCCGGTGCAGCGATTCGTCGCCCGAAAGAGCGTCGAGATCGGCAGACATGACGAAATCGTAGGGCGAAGCGCCGGCGATTTCGAGAATCCTCCCGATGTCCCTCAATATCATGTCCCGTCGCCCCCACGCATTTATCGCCGACAATATCGCGGCTACCTCGACATCCTGTCGGATAGTGTATTTGTGAGCGAAGCGCACAGGGTCGGTCTCTATAAATTCGGGCGCGTTAATCCGCGACGAATACTCGTCGAGCAATGATTTGATTTTCGTCCGATTCGGCATTTATCCTATAACACGTTCTTCCGCCATAGTTAAAATGCCGGCTTGTAGTACCTTTTGGCTTCGGGCAGCCACGAGCGTATTTTCGCCGCCCTATTTTCGTCCGAAGGGTGAGTGCTCATAAATTGCGGCGTTTTAGCTCCGCCGCTCTGCGACATCCGCGTCCAGAATCCTTCCGCCGCCGCCGGATCGTAGCCGGCCATAGCCATAAAGATAAGTCCGATATGGTCGGCTTCATGTTCGTGCGAACGCGAATAGGGCAGCATCACGGCATATTGCGAGCCAAGCCCGTAGATTTGCGGAGCGATAGTCTTGATGATCGACGATTTGTTGTTCACCGCCGCATTGACAGCCTCGCCTCCCGCCGCAATCAGAAGCTGCTGACTCATGCGCTCGTTGGAATGTCGCGCAACAGCATGAGCAACCTCGTGACCCAGAACCACCGCAAGTCCGGTTTCGTCCTTCGTGAAAGGAAGAATGCCCTCGTAAACCACTATCTTGCCGCCAGGCATACAGAAGGCGTTCGGCGTAGGATCGGCTATCAGGTTGAACTCCCACCGGTATTCCGATACCTGATCCGCCATTCCGTTGTCCTTAAGATATTGCTCGACGGCTCCGGCAATACGTCTCCCTACCTTCGTCACCATTGCAGTACGAGTCTTGTCCTTAGACACGGGAGCACTTTTTATATACTCGTCGTACTGCTGGAAACTCGACACGAGCACATCCTCGTTGCTCACCAGATTCAATTGTTTGCGTCCGGTCACGCTGACCGTCGAACAGGAGGCGCACAAAAACGCCGCGATTATCATTCCGCTTAAACGGGTTTTCAGCCCTATAACTTTATAATCAAACATTTCACATTAATTTTAATAATTAAAACCCGCACCAAAATTATACAATTATTATGGAATCGAAAATCGAAAATCGAAAAATTTCGATTTTCCATTCGCAGCGTGAACCTTAGTCGGCATATTTTGTTCTAAAGAGGTGATTTTTTCGCGGAACATCAAAAAAATCACGGAACAAACATTTGGAACGCGATTTTTTGAAGTCAAAACGAGTAAACGGACAAAACGTTTCGCCGCGCGCGAAATACGCGCGAAATATTCAGGTATCTTTGCCGACAGTTTTCGGCGCGTCTCGAAACGACAACATACAGTAATGAATATTGACGGTTAAAGTTCCTTCGTCGAAACGACTTGCGGGATAATTGAAAGTGCCGGTGTAAGGGGTGTCGGCCACTGCATTGCCCAAAGTTCGACCGCGGCGAGGGAGCTTTTCTTTCAATTACGAATTATGAATTATGAATTATGAATTGCCTGACGGAAAGTCGGACGGTTCATTTCTCCCTGCGTCCAACAGGCAATTCATAATTCATAATTCATAATTCATAATTCAAAAGTGTAGTTTTAGGTTGCATAATTAATAGGAAAAGTGTAGTTTTGCGGCTTGATATTTATAGGAAAAGTGTAATTCCATGCTGAAAAGAAAGATACAAAGTGTTATAGAAGAGTATTTCAAGTCGAAATCCAATAAGGTATTAGTTATTGACGGTGCACGGCAGATTGGAAAGACTTATATTGTCCGATTCGTTTGCGGGCGGCTTTTCAAAAACTACATAGAAATCAACCTGCTGGAAGATGCTGTCGGTGAAAAACTTTTTGCACAAACCAGAACCATCGAGGATTTTTATCTGCAAATCAGTATGATTGCGGGCGACAAAATGGGGGAAAAGGAAGATACGGTTGTTTTTTTAGACGAAATACAGGCATACCCGCATCTGCTCGCATTGTTTAAATTTTTGCAACAGGACGGACGTTTCACTTACGTTGCAAGCGGTTCGCTGCTCGGCGTTACATTGGCGAAAACGGCGTCAATACCGATTGGCAGCATAGAAGCCAAGCGTATGTATCCGCTTGA
>JAITHX010000244.1 GCA_031279735.1 Prevotellaceae bacterium | reverse complement strand
TTGACGAGTTCTTCGTTGGATTCCGCCATCTTCACCCGTCCCTTTCCCTTTCCCCAGTCGAGAATCGGGATTCGGAGACCGAGCTGAACGCGCTCCATGTCGTTCAGATTATTATAGACATCCGACAGAGTTCCCGACTTTTTCGGAGAGCCGGAACTTCTGTCCAGTCCGAACTGCATGTAGAGATCGGCGCTGAATCCCCGCGAAGCCTTAGCGGAAGCGACGTTCTTTTGCGCTTCAATCAGCTGCCGCTGATAGGCAACCAGATTGGGATTGTTCTGCTTGGCGAGTTCCGTTATCCTCTCCACGTCCAGCTGCACTCCGGGCGCTTCGAGGGGAATGAGGATGGAAATGTCCACCGATTCGTTGAATCCCAGAAAGGAACGCAAACGGTTCTTGGCGTTTGCCAGCGTCAGCAGAGCGTCGTTCAGCGTGGCGTTGGCGTTCATGAAATTCAATTCCGACTGGAGCATTTCGTTTTCGCCTATGGTTCCGATGTTGTAGCGCCCTCTGGCGATTTTGTATAATTCTTCGTTGTTGGCGCTGTTGAACTCCGCGACGGCTACCCTTTGCTGAGCCTCGGCAAGATTGAAGAAGTAACGTATGGCAACCAGCGAAACGTTCTCCATTGCGAAGAGATAGCGTTTCTTGGCTTCCTCGAAGCGCAGGGGTTCTATCTTCTTTTCCCATTTAAATTCGTTGATGCCGAAAATCGACTGACTGTAGGTAACGCTCAGAGGCGTGCTCATGTATTGAACATACTCGTTGTCGCCGAAAATATCTGTGCGGCTGAGGCTCGACCCGAAGGTAAGACGTCCGCCGGTGAACGGAACCCCCTGTTCGAGATTCAATCCCGCCGACATTCTGTTGGAATAGTCCCGCTGATACTGGTAGGAACCGTCGGGCTGCTGCACTGCCGTCGTTGCGCGCGAGAAGTTGGGCAAAGTGGAAGTCAGCACCAGACTCGGCAAAAAGTTCGCCTTGTAGGTACGGTTTTGCCAGTAGCTTGCACGAAACGTGTGCTTAGCCTGAATCGCTTCGGGCGACTGTTCCTTTGCCAGCGCGATGACGCTTTCGATAGTCATCGACATGTTGTTCAGGGACTGTTTCGACCGAAGCGCTCCTGCCGGACGTTCCGACGCAATGATATTTTCATCTGCTGCCGCAGTGTTGTTTTGGGCATCAAGCGCACCGGCTATCGTCGAAACCGTCGCGGCGAGAAAAAGACCTGCGAGACGCATGTTCATTTTTTTCATCCTCTCAAATCGTTAACAATAACATTCTGATGTTTCGCAACGTCGAACACGAACTCCCCGTCGTCGGGAACATCGCTGTCGGGAGCGTAATTATTGATTTTTATGGTGTAGTGCACCCCGTCCTTACCCACGTACTTGATGCTGTAAGGGACTTGTTTCCTTTCGTTTATTCTCACTCTCACGTATGAATAGGGAGTTTTGAGATCGCGGGGATAGAAATCTATCTCCGTCAACACCAAATCTCCCTCGTTCACCTCTCCTTTGAGACTTTGCTTGTATTCCTTTCTGCTGCCGGTGATGAAGCCGACGGGATTGCTCATGAGGTCGTCCGATTCGGGATCGGCGAGCGAAACAGTGACTTCGTTCTCCTCCTTAAGATACTGCCACTGATTCGTTCCGTCGCTGTAAACATCGAGATTGCCTGTCGAGAGCTTGAACTTATTTCCTTTGGTCAATACCTTTCCGGATCGGAGTTCCGAGGTATTGAGTTGAACGTCTTCGATTCGCAGGGTGTATTCAAAGTAAAGACATTTGTAGGAAGCAATCGTTTTCGAGAGTTTATCTATGATTTTCTCCGCCTCCTTGTCCTGCGCCTGCGCATGAAGACATAAAGAAAAGAAAGTCATCAGCGAAACGACAACAATCATCGATCTTTTCATAATCTTCTTCCGACCTTATTCCGATTCCATTATACGTTTATAGAAATAGCCCGCAAGCAGCCAGCCCACTATCAGGAAACCGCCCAGAAAGCCGCCCAGCACCAAGCCCTTGAGCTTGCCGAATCTTTTTATTTCCAAAGGCATTATCGGTTCGTCGATAATCTGAATCAAAGGCGTTTGCTGCACCAGATCGAGTTTCATTATCTCTATGTTCTTCACCAGTTCGGCGTAAGCTGTTCCGGTGAGCTGGATCGTTGTCTGATGCTTTTGCTGTTCGACGAGCATGATTTTGCGCGCCGGATTTAGATTTTCGTCGGAGAACAGTGCCGCCGACGTCAAGGCTTTGATGTATTCCGTTTTCATGGAATCAGCGCGCCGCTCCATCGATTCCAGATTCACCTTTATATTCTGAGTTTTGGTCTGGATGTAAAATTCGGTGACCACCCTCATCAGAGTTTCGGTGAAAAGCTTGGCGAACAATTCGTCGCTGCTGACAAACGACATGCTTATGATGCTGACATCCTTTTTGCCTTTTTCTATGCTTAACGCTCCTTCGGTTATTCCCGCTCCGAAGACGGCTATCAAACTGTCCTGGTCGCGGGAGAAATTCTTGCGGTCGAGACCGATGGGAAATTCTATGACGGGAAGGTCTTCGTCGATGTCGTCTGGGTCGGGAGGATTTATTTCCCTGTAATAGTTGATCAGGCGGTCGCGTTTCCCGTTAATTTCGAGTTCGCTCAGCAGAGTTCGCTCAATAAGGTTGCGCGATTGCAGCAGCTCTATCATATTTGCTCCGGAAAACACGCTGCCTCCGGATGCGCCCATGCCGAACCCGAATTGTCCGGCAAGCGCCGACAAACCCGAAACGGACGATCCTTTGTCGATTACCGAAAAGGTCATGTTGGCAATGTAACTAGGCTCCGACATCAGAGAATATACAAGTCCCAGCGCGGCGAAACCGAAACCGAAAATACAGATTATTATCCACCTGCCAAGCAGGAACGACCATATTTCCCTTATTTTCAGAATTAATTCCTTCAGCGATATTTCGTCGCTGTCGTTTTCTCTGACTCGCGAAATTTTGTTGTTTTCGAGTTCCATGATATTATTTTCTTATTAAGTTTACTACTAAAGCCGTGAGCGTAATCAAACTCGAGGTCAGGGCTATTCCTTCGCCCAGCGTCATTCCGCCCGATGTTTTTTCGGGTTTAACCGGCACATAGATTTTCGAGCCCGGAGTAATTTCTGGATACGAGCGGAAAAACAGAAAGCGTTTTGTGGACTTGGATGTTCCGTTGGCGTAAACCACGTAGGATTTCCGCTTGTAGGACGTGGGCGAGAAGCCGCCGGAATTGTCGATATAATCCCTGAACGAGAATGTTCTGTCGTATCTGAC
>JAITHX010000123.1 GCA_031279735.1 Prevotellaceae bacterium | reverse complement strand
ATATAAAGCACGGATTCAAAATCAATGACGGGATTGCTGAACTGAATTTCGCGCTTCACTGTTCTTACGGCAAAATACAATTCCGCGTCTTCGTCGCCGGATTCTTTCGCTTTGGCTTTACTTTCGAGCTGTTGGAGCTGTTCGAGCTTTTCCGCAGCCGATTTTGAAGCTCCTGATTCCTGATGCAGGCGAGCCGCAAGTTTACGCGCCCATTCAATCTCTTTCAGCGAACGTTCGACGGTGGGTTTGTCGTCGCACTGAAACATCCAGTCTTTTTCGAGCACTTTACGCGCCTCGTCGGATGTGCGATTGACGGTTTCCGGAGTTACGGGCTTGACATATTTTGCCACCGGTTCATAGATTCTCGGACGTTCTTCGACCAAGGTTTCCATTTCATAGAGCATTGTTCCGAGCGCGTTCTTATCAAGTTTCGCATCTGCAAGCAAAGCTGTTGCGTCTTCGTTGAATAAGGCGCGCATTGCCTTCGCCCGTTCCCTGCTCGAACGTTCGCTCCGAGGAAGAACCTGCCATTGCATTTCGGTAAGCGGCAGATATTCAAATGCCGGCTCAGCCAATTTGTTTACCGCCTCGCGACGCTGCTTTTCGTCGAGAAGGAGATTGGCAACAGGACTTTTCTTCCACTTCATTATATATGCGTTTGTTTCCGCCGGATAGTCGCGATGAAGGAGATACGATAGTTCGGCAGCGCAGCTTTCGTCGAGTTTAGCGGCTTCCGTTATGTTTTTATCTGTCGAAGCGAGAGTTGCAAGAAACGAATCGCCTTTGTCGTATAGTCCGGCGGCGATTTTGCGGGCTTTGCTCGCCAGTTCGGAAACCGGCTGTTTTCCTTCCGCGTACAAATCAGCTATTTGTTTTTCGTCGAGAGCGCGCGAATAGAAGCGCACTTCGTCGATTTTCCCGCTGAAAAAGTTTTTCTTTCCTTCCGTAGAACCTATAAACAAAGGCTCGCCATGCAGGGTCAAATCGTCTATTGACTGATAATCGGAATTTGCAATATCATCGCGCCAAACGGTTGTCGGCGTAAAGTCGCGCACCGTGTTTATAGTTGTCTGACGTTCAAACGAAGCGATTTCGCGTCCGTCGAGATATACATGCATGATGTTCTGTCGGTCAAACGTTCCGGCTACGAGATGCCAGTGTCCGTCGCAGAGTTCGCGCGGAGAAACGGGAGCACTACATTCGGCGTAGTTTTCGCCGCAGTTGATTCCCAGCACGAGAAATCCGTTATCGTGAAAAATCAGCGACATGCGATTTTGTCCAAACTGTCCTACGTCCTCTTTGCAAAGTACGCTTGCGCCTTTTTCAATCTTATCGGGGGCAATCCATGCAAAAAAGGTAAATTCCCTCAAGCCAATCGGAAGTATATCGGGCGAAACTTTCACGCTCAGCTTTGCGCTGTCGCGAACCGAAAGCGCGATGGCTTTGCCGGTTATGCCTTCGGCAATCCGCGTTTTCCTGTTGACGGAAGCGGGAAATTCCCGTGCGGCGACGTTTCGTCCGGCGTCGGCATGGTCGAAAGTCCAGTGTCCGAGAAGCGTGTTGTCGGCAATAGGTTTCGCCGTATCTTCCTCCTCGTCGATTGCAGCGATAAGGTCAAAGTCTTCGCCCGAAAGAGAGGATGAAACCTCTTCGCTGCGATCTGTTTCCGATTGTTCCAGACCGGAGGACGCGCCTCCGGGGAAACCATATACGCCCAGTGTCAGCAATGTCAGTGCGGTCAGGCTTAATATCAAGCAACAAAACAGTTTTTTCGTATTCATCACACATTGTATTAGGCGGCAAAGCTACAAAAAAATACTGTACGAAAGCGCATGTCGATGAAAGAAATGTTTTAGCACGCAGATGACACGGATGACGCAGATTTACGCGGATTTGACTCCGCGTAAATCTGCGTCATCCGCGTCATCTGCGTGCTATTATTCATTCAGGGATGTGTTAGAAATAACTTAGCACACAGATGACGCGGATGACGCAGATTTACGCGGATTCAAATCTGTGTAAATCCGTGTCATCTGTGTCATCTGTGTGCTAAAAAAACCGAACTGCATCCTTTATAAGTTATTTCTAACACATCCCTCAGTATATTTCCAGACTGTTCTTCAACGTGTCGATAACTCCGTAAGCGGTCATATCCACATGTATGGGAACTATGGACACATATCCGTTCTCCAGAGCTGTTTCGTCGGTGTCGTCGGCTTCGGGTTCTTCGTTGCGATAAAATCCCGTCAGGGAGTAAAGGTCTTCTCCGGTGAGCGAATCGTGCCGATGTTCAAATTTCTCTATCCAGCTGCCCCTGTTTTGCCGGCAGATTTTTATTCCTCTGATTTGTTCCGGCTGCAAGTCGGGCACATTCACGTTGAGCGATATTTTGTCGGGCAATCCCGCCTTCAGCACTTTCTCGACGATGATTCTTCCGTACTTTATAGAAGCCGAAAAATCGGCGTCGGGCGAATGATTGCACAGCGAAACGCCTATCGCCGGAATACCGGACATTGCCGCTTCTATCGCCGCGCCCATTGTTCCCGAATAGATTACGCTCACCGAGGAATTGGAACCGTGGTTTATCCCCGCAACCGTCAAATCGGGCGGACGTTTCAGCAGGGTGCCGGTTGCGATTTTAACACAGTCGGCGGGTGTTCCCGAACAGGTGTAAATCAACAGTCCTTCCGTTTCCTTCACTTTGCGCAGTCTCACGGGGTCGTTCACCGTCAAGGCGTGAGAAGCGCCCGAACGGGGCACGTCGGGAGCCACCACGAGCAAATCGCCCAACGGGGCAAGCATTTCAATCGAGGCATACAGTCCGGCGGCGTTAATGCTGTCGTCGTTCGACAGCAGAATCAAGGGTCTTTCAGTCATTAAAATTCCATCAGGATTCTGAACACGTTTCCCGGATCGGACTTCCAGAACTCAAGCGCTTCGTGCGCCTGTTCGGGCAAATAGACTTTGGTAATGAGTTCGTCGGCGGGACAAGTTCCCCGTTTCAGATACTCGATAACCGCGCGAAAATCCTCCGGCATGGCGTTGCGCGAGCCTCTGATGTCGAGTTCCTTCATTACGAAATATTTGGTTTCAAACGAGACTTCGCTTTTCGCGTATCCTATGCAGACAACCCTGCCGGCGAAAGCAGCCTCGTTCACCGCCATCCGATAGGTTGCCGGAGAACCGACAGCTTCTATCACCACGTCGGCGCCGAACCCTCCGGCGATTTCGCGCAGAGCCGCGCCAACATCTTCCGTTCTGGAATTGACGGTGTGCTTCGCTCCGAGTCGTTTAGCCAGAGCGAGCTTCTTGTCGTCTATATCAATTGCCGCAACTGCGGCTCCGCGCAAAGCGGCGCGAACAACGGCGCCCAAGCCTATCATTCCGCAGCCGACGACGGCAACCGTGTCGGAGTCGGTGACGGAGGCGCGCGAAACGGCGTGAAATCCCACGCTCATGGGTTCTACCAGAGCTATATGCTTGTAGGGAATATCCGCGCAGGGAATAATTTTTTGCCACGGGACGGCGATATATTCGCTCATTGCTCCGTTGCGCTGTATGCCGAGCGTTTGATTGAACTGGCAGGCGTTGGGACGTCCGCCGCGACACGAGGGACAATATCCGCAATTAGTGTAGGGATTGACGGTGCAGGGAGTTCCGGGCACGTAGAGTTCAGGCGTTCCGGCGGCTGTTTCCGCTATCACGGCGCTTATTTCGTGTCCGGGTATTACGGGTAAATTCACCATAGGATTCTTTCCCAGATAAGTGTTCAAATCCGAACCGCAAAATCCCGCGTATTTAAGTTTCACCAGAACCTCCCCGTTGCGGGGTTCCGGCTTTTCTATTTCGACCGTTCCGATTTCTCCCGGTCGGGTAATTTGTATTGCTTTCATTGAATGCTCCGTAAAAAAAAGGGGGCAGGGGTGGAGGGATTCGAACCCCCATCAACGGTTTTGGAGACCGCTATTCTGCCCTTGAACTACACCCCTGTGTCAACCGGTTCCTTTCGTTCGGAAACGGATCCGGTTATAGTCTCTTAATGTTTTATTCTACGATGTCGATTATCTGACCTGCACCTACCGTGCGTCCGCCTTCGCGTATTGCGAAACGAAGACCCTTGTTGAGGGCAACCGGATAGATCAGATTGACAGTGATGGTCACGTTGTCGCCCGGCATCACCATTTCCACTCCTTCGGGGAGTTCCACTTCGCCAGTCACGTCGAGCGTGCGGAGATAGAACTGAGGACGATATTTGGTGTGGAAGGGAGTATGACGTCCGCCTTCTTCTTTTTTCAGAACGTATATTTCCGCTTTGAACTTCGTGTGGGGAGTGATGGTATTGGGACGAGCGATAACCTGTCCGCGTTTGATTTCCTTTTTGTCTATTCCGCGCAGCAGAAGACCCACGTTGTCGCCGGCTTCGCCCTGATCGAGAAGTTTGCGGAACATTTCGATGCCCGTAACCACCGAGTTCTTGGGTTTTTCGCCCAGACCGATTATTTCCACCGGCTCGCTCAATTTGATGATACCCGTTTCGATACGACCCGTAGCGACGGTGCCGCGTCCCTGAATGGTCATCACGTCTTCGACCGGCATGAGGAAGGGCTTTTCGTTGTCGCGGGGAGGTATGGGGATATAAGTATCGACTGCTTCCATCAGTTCGATGATTTTGTCTTCCCATTCTGCCTCTCCGTTCATGGCGCCCAGTGCGGAACCTTTGATGATGGGAGCGTTGTCGCCATCGAAGTTATAGAAAGTGAGAAGTTCGCGGAGTTCCATTTCGACGAGTTCCAGCATTTCGGGATCGTCAACCGCATCAACTTTGTTCATAAAGACAACGATACGCGGCACGTTAACCTGACGCGCCAGCAGAACGTGTTCGCGCGTCTGAGGCATAGGTCCGTCGGTTGCCGCACACACCAGAATAGCTCCGTCCATCTGAGCCGCGCCGGTCACCATGTTCTTGATATAGTCGGCGTGACCCGGACAGTCAACGTGTGCATAGTGGCGGTTTGCTGTCTGATACTCCACGTGAGCTGTGTTTATAGTAATACCCCTTTCTTTTTCTTCCGGGGCATTGTCTATAGAATCAAAACTGCGAACTTCGGAAAAACCCTTCTTCGCCAAGACGGAAGTGATTGCAGCGGTTAATGTTGTCTTACCATGGTCAACATGGCCTATTGTACCTATGTT
>JAITHX010000091.1 GCA_031279735.1 Prevotellaceae bacterium | reverse complement strand
CGGAGTGAGACGGAGACACGCCTGTCTGCTCAGTGTCTCCGTTTCACTCCGCCCGTCCGACAGGCATTAACAATTAACCATTGACAATTAACCATTAACTATCGCATAACTACCGTATAACAAAAGAATGATTTGCCGATATAAATTTAATTGATATTTTTGCGCGCTTATATGGAAAGTGGTGTGATGAAACTTTTATGTATAATATATGTATCTATGGTTATGTTAACGACACAAACGGCGGCAGCTCAGGAATTGAGAACATTTACGCTCGACAACGGATTCACTGTGATTCTCGCCGAAGATCATTCGGAACCCAAAGTTTTCGGAGCGGTGGCAGTGAAAGCCGGGTCAAAGAACGATCCCGAAGGTCATACCGGAACCGCTCATTATTTCGAGCATCTGATGTTCAAGGGAACGGACAGGATAGGAACCGTGGATTACGAAAAGGAAAAACCTTACTTGGATAAAATCGAAGCGCTGTATGACGAACTCGCCGCGGCAGGCGAAAACGAAGCGAGTCGAAACCGCATATTGAAACAGATTAATGAGCTGTCGGTCGAAGCGGCTCAATACGCCATACCGGGCGAAGTTGACCGGCTGCTCCGAAAATACGGCGGAACGGACATCAACGCCTACACGCATTATGATCATACGGTGTATCACAATGTTTTTTCGCCAAGTCACACGGAAAAATGGCTCGCCGTCTATGCCGAACGTTTCAGGAATCCTGTTTTCAGAATGTTTCAGGCCGAACTCGAAACGGTTTACGAAGAACGAAACATGTATGCGGACATGATGGGCTCGAAAGCATTGGAGGACTTGCTGCAAAGAATCATCAGGCGTCATCCCTACCGAAATCCCATAATAG
This sequence comes from Prevotellaceae bacterium, assembly GCA_031279735.1. Taxonomy (GTDB): domain Bacteria; phylum Bacteroidota; class Bacteroidia; order Bacteroidales; family UBA932; genus JAIRLF01. The sequence goes on along the minus strand of JAITHX010000091.1, from coordinate 6,549 downwards.
GCACGGTGAAAGACCTCAAAACTCCGTCCATCAGCAAAATGCGAGAGTTCTACAAACGCTGCTACGTGGCGGGAAACATGGCTCTTGTGCTTGCCGGCGACTTCGATTCGCAGAAGATCATGCCGCTTGTCGATGCCGCTTTCGGCAAGCTCCCGTCCGGAACCGCGCCCGAATTTCCCGTCGAATCCTTCCGCGAAGCACCCTTCAACGGCAGAGAGTTTTATTCGGCGCGATATATTCCCGTGAAAGCGGGACTTGTATGCTATCGCGGACTGCCGGCGATGCATCCCGACAAGGTGGCGCTGGACTACTGCATGGAAATCCTCTCGAACAAATCGAAAACCGGCTTGCTCGACCGTCTGCGAAACGAGAACAAAGTGCTGATGTCGATGTGCGAACACTTGTCGCTAAACGATATGGGCGCCATCGTCATTCTGTTTGTCCCGACTATCTTCGGCAAACTGACGAAAACGGAAAACGAGGTGACGAGCATCATAAACCGGCTGAAATCCGGCGACTTCGACGACGAGCTTTTCGATGCCCTGAAAACCTCCTTCGTCAAGGAAAACGCCCGCATTTCCGAAAACAAAAGCAAATTCGGCAACCTTCTCGTCTCCCTGTTCTCGAAAGGGATGTCGTGGGAGGAATATATGGTTGAAACGAAAAAATATCAAACCGTTACCAAGCGCGAAGTCGTAGAGGCGGCAAACAAATACTTCACCGACAACCGTTTCGTGTTCTTCAACAAGCCCGGACTTTCGGGCAAAGCCGAAAAGATCAAGAAGCCGGAATACGCGCCCCTGCCTGCCGGAAACGCCGGCGCGCAGTCGGATTTCGCTCTCGAACTGTCGAAAAAGAAGGACGTTCCCTATTCGCCCGTTTTCGTGGACTTCGACAAGGATTTCAAATACGGCGACCTGAAAAAGAACGTGCATTTAGTTGTCGGAAAGAATCCGCTGAACAGCATCTTCAGCATCACTTTCCGCTTTGATTCGGGTACCAACGGGAACAAACTGGCGGGACTTATTCCGGAACATTTCAACGAACTCGGAACCAAATCGCGCACTCTTGCCCAATTTCGCTCGGCAATGCAGAAGCTCGGCGCTTCCTGCGACATGTCGGCAGGCAAAACGGCTACGGTTATGACCGTTGAAGGCTTCGACGAAAACTTTGCGGAGACCATGAAACTGACGAACGATTTCCTCTCGAACGTTGCGCCCGACGACGCTCAAATGCCCAAACTGCTGCAGGACTTGAAGGAAAGGAACAAAATGGAACGGAAGGACTTCAACACTCTCTCTTCGGCACATTACAACTATGTGATTCTGGGCGAACATTCGGAGTATCTCAACCGCGTTTCGATGCGGGAAGCGCGAAAATTGAAGTCGTCCGACATAGTTGATCTTTTCGCGCGCATAAGAAGTTTTGAAACAACAATCACCTACTCCGGCCGATTATCCTTCGACGAGGTGAAAAGGGTGATTCTCGCCGAAATGAAATTTCCCGAAAAGGTGAACGAAGCCGACAGGTCGTTTTTCGAGATAAGAAAATACGAATCCGATTTAGTCTCGGTGCTGGACTACAAGAAAGCCAACCAGACCATTTCCTACGTTTACGTCCCCGGCGAGGCGGGCGACAGAACCGACGTTATAGCCGGAACCTTTTTCAACAGTTACTTCGGCGAAGGAATGTCGTCGATAATCTTCAGGGAAGTCAGAGAATTGCGGTCGTTGTCGTATCTCGCCCGCGCAAATTATTTCTTTCCCGACAGAAGATTCGGCGCTTACAGCGGATTTCTGCGCGGACACCTTTCCACTCAGTCCGATAAAACGGTCGAAGCGGTGCAGCTCGTCGATAGTCTCGTGAAACGGATGCCCCTGCAGCCCGAACTGATGGAAAACATCAGGGAAGCGTTCAAGGAATCGATCAACAACTCCCTGCCTGGGTTCAGAGACCTGCCCTACTACGGGTACTCGCTTGTTCGTCAGGGCTACGAAAAGGATTTGCGCCAGATACAATACGAAAACATCGACACGTTCGACATGCGCACCGTCAGCGGGTTCTACGACAAGTTCGTTCGCGGACGACCGACGGTGCACATACTCTCCGGCAACCGCGCAAAAATGGGAACGGAGAAATTACACCCAAGAATACAAAAAGTGAGAATAAAAGATATATTAACTGAATAAAACGGATATATATGGAAATACCCCTAAGAAGCGCGACCATTACGAAGGGTCGCAAAATGGCAGGAGCCAGAGCGCTGCTCAAAGCCAACGGAATGAAAAACGAACACTTTGGAAAACCAGTCATCGCCATCGTCAACTCGTTTACGCAGTTTGTGCCCGGCCATGTTCATCTCCACGAAATAGGACAGGAGATCAAACAGATAATAGAAACGGCAGGCTGTTTTGCAGCCGAGTTCAACACTATTGCCATCGACGACGGCATAGCCATGGGACACGCAGGAATGCTCTATTCGCTGCCCTCGCGCGAACTGATAGCCGACAGCGTCGAATACATGGTGAACGCCCACTGTGCCGATGCGATGATCTGCATCAGCAATTGCGACAAGATCACGCCCGGAATGATGATGGCGGCAATGCGCGTGAACATCCCCGCAGTCTTCGTGTCGGGAGGTCCGATGGAAGCCGGAAACCTGAAGGACAGACGGCTGGACTTGATAGACGCAATGGTTCACGCCGCCGACCCTTCGTCGGACGACCAGCTGGTGAAAATGATCGAACAGGCAGCCTGCCCTACCTGCGGCTCCTGCTCCGGAATGTTCACCGCCAATTCCATGAACTGCCTCAACGAAGCCATAGGTTTGGCTCTGCCGGGCAACGGCACCATAATCGCCACGCACAGAAACCGAAAAAAACTTTTCGAGGATGCCGCGCGACTGATTGTCAAGAACGCTTTCAGATACTACGTCAAGGGCGACATCTCCGTGCTGCCCAGAAACATCGCCTCCAGAAAAGCCTTTCTCAACGCCATGACACTGGACATAGCAATGGGCGGCTCGACCAACACCGTGCTTCATCTGCTTGCCGTGGCTATGGAAGCCGGAGCGGATTTTTCGATGGACGATATCGACGCACTCTCGCGACGCACTCCCTGCCTCTGCAAAGTAGCCCCGAATACAAACAAATACTACATCCAGGACGTCAACCGCGCCGGCGGCGTGATGGCAATCATGGCGGAACTCGCCGAAGACGATCTGATAGACACTTCGGTGAAACGGGTTGACGGACTGACGCTCGAAGACGCGATTAATCTCTACGGAATAACCAGAAAATCGGCAAAATCGGAATACGTGAAAAGATACAAGTCGGCTCCGGGCAACAAATACAGCATCGCGCTGGGAGGGCAATTCGCCTACTTCGACAGCTTCGACACCGACCGGCGCTCGGGCTGCATCAGAAACATCGAAAATGCCTACACCCGCGACGGCGGGCTGGCAGTGCTGAAAGGCAACATAGCGCTCGACGGATGCGTGGTGAAAACCGCAGGCGTCGATGAACGCATCCTCAAATTCAGAGGCAGCGCCAAAGTGTTCAACTCGCAGGAATCCGCCTGCGAAGGAATATTGAGCGGCAAAGTCAAGGCTGGCGACGTGGTGGTGATTACCTACGAAGGTCCCAGAGGCGGTCCCGGAATGCAGGAAATGCTCTACCCTACATCCTACATAAAATCAATGCATCTGGGCGACAAATGCGCGCTGATAACCGACGGACGCTTCTCGGGCGGAACGTCGGGACTGTCCATAGGTCACATCTCGCCCGAAGCCGCCGCCGGAGGAAACATAGCCCTCGTATGCGACGGCGACGAAATAGAGATAAACATACCGGAACGGACAATCAATCTGCTTGTTTCGAATGCAGAACTCGAATCGCGCCGCCAATACGAGAAAGGACGCGGAAAATTCGCCTTCACTCCCGCAACGCGAGAACGAGCAGTGTCCAAGTCGCTGAAAATCTATGCGCGCACGGTGAGTTCGGCCGACAGAGGCGCAGTGAGAATCATAGACTGAACGCCAAATCTTTTTCGCGGCAGAATTGTTATATATTTGCATTAAATAATACTGTTCAGAGAATTAAATAATAACTGACAATTAATATTATCAATTATGATTAAGTACTTAAAATTAGCTTGTTTTCTGCTTGTTGCAGGATACTTGTTCGCCTCTTGCAACACTGCCGGCGAACCGAATCCATTATCGCAGATTCCTTCCGACGCCACGTTCGTGGCGGAAATCAACGGAAAGGCTTTCCTGTCGAAATCGGGACTCAACAATCCCGACGATTACAAATTCATGAACATGGGCCGACTGATAGGCGGCGAACAGTTCGCCTTCGTCGAAGCGCTGTGCAAAGGATCGAAGGATGCAGGCGTAAGCGCCGACAACATCCTGATCTGCCTGACCTCCCCCAAAGAAATTTCGGCTTATGCGAAAGTTCTCGACGTAAACGCGCTGGAAGGATGGCTCAAAAAACTGGGACTCGAAGAACCCGTTCGCGGCGACGGCTACAAGGGTTGCATCAACAAGGAGGGCATCTGCATGGCATGGAACGAGAAACAGCTTATAGTCTCCGCCAAGCCCGTTCCTTCGGGACAAATCGCCGAACTCTTCAGCGAGAAAAAGGACGGACTGCTTGCCGTAAACGAGGATTTCAAGAAGTTCGCCGAACGGAAAGCCGACATGAGAAGCTGGCTGAAATACTCGCTTTTCAGCGATTTGTACAAAGCCTTCAGCGGCGATGTTCTCAGTCCGCTGACGGAACAAATGAAAGACGTCGGAAATCTCTCGGTTCACGGCTATCTTGATTTCAACGACGGGAAAATCGTGGCGTCGGGCAGTATCAACCCGCCTTCGGAAGTGGCGAAATACGTTGAAAAATATCCGCTTGCAAAAGAAGCCTTCAATACCGAACTCTACGGAGACTTGCCCGAAAAGGCTTACCTGCAGTTCAATGTGGCAATAAACGTAATCGAATACTTCAAATTGTTCAGACAAACCCTAGAACTGAACCTGCAAAAATACAACGGCGACGAATCGGCAAACTCCGAAGAAATGAAGAAATTCCTCGACGGACCGGAACTCAAATCGGTGCTCGACGCCCTCGACGGCGACATACTGTTCAGCATACACGGGTTCAAACAATCGAACATCCCGATGCCGGAAATGACCCTCGTCTTCTCCGTCAAAGGCGAATCCGCGTTCAACGACATACTCGCGCTGATTCCCAAAGACCAGATAGTCAAATCGCCCGACGGCTACTATGTTTACGACAATCCGGGAATGTCCGAACTGTCGCTCTCCCTCTCGTTTGCCTTCAAAAACAACAGAGTCATAGTGTCCAACGACCTCGAATCCACCGCAATGTTCGTCGGCAAGAAGAAAGGCAAAACCTTCGCCGACAACCCCGTGAGCGCCACGATAGGCAACCGTCCCGCAGGCTTCTGCATCAATCTCGACCTCAACTCGTATCCCGACAACTTCAAGCTGTTTCTGAGAAACTTCATAAAAGGCGGCTCGTACGACATCTTCGCGTCGATAATCGACATATACGACAAGGCTTACGCAATGGGCAGAATAGCGGATTTCGAAGCAGTGCTGCAATTCAAAAACCCCAATGTCAACTCCCTGAAACAAATATTCAAAAGCGTGGACAAAATTTCATCGGGCAAGCCCTCTTCATGGAATCAATAACCCTGAACGGACTGCACCCGTCATCCATTTCGAACACCGACCCCGCGTCGGTGTTCGAACCATGGTTCAACGACATTCGATTCGACAAAGGCAAAAACTGCCTGATAACCGCGCCTTCGGGTCACGGAAAATCCTCGCTCTTCGCCTTCATCTTCGGCGAACGAAACGATTATTCGGGCAACATCGCCTTCGACGCCCGCAACATCGCCTCGCTGAAACAGAACGAATGGCGCGACATACGCCGCCGCTCGCTCAGCTGCGTGTTTCAAGGACTGCGACTGTTCTCCGATCTGACAGTACGCGAAAACATCGAACTGAAAAATAAAATCACCGGTCACAAAAGCGCCGGCGAAATAGAACTGCTCGCGGCGAAAGCCGGAATAGAGAACAAAATCAACGAAAAAGTCGGACGTCTCTCCTTCGGACAGCAGCAGCGCGTCGCCACAATAAGAGCGCTCTGCCAGCCCTTCGACTTCATCCTGCTCGACGAACCCTTCAGCCATCTCGACGAAAAAAACATAGAAATAATGTCCGAACTCATCTCCGCCGAAACCAAACGCCAGAACGCCGGCATAATCCTCTGCTCGCTCGGCTACGAATACCCCTTCCGATTCGACAGCAGATTGGGGGCTGGGGTATAGGGTATGGGGTATGGGGTATAGGGTATGGGGTATAGGGTGCTTCGCCAAATGGGAGGAATTCTATTTTCGTCTTTACTGCCGGATGGCACCCTATACCCCATACCCTATACCCTATACCCTATACCCTATTATACCCTATACCCTATACCCTATACCCCATACCCCATACCCCATACCCCATTTCACATTCTTTAA
>JAITHX010000078.1 GCA_031279735.1 Prevotellaceae bacterium | reverse complement strand
AAAAAACACCGCAACGCGGTTAAAAAACACCGTTTTAATTGACAATTGAAAAATACCTGCCGGGCAGGTAACTTTCAATGGGCGCATTTCAATTTGTCGCTTTTTGTCTGAATCAGGATTTTCAGAATGTAAGGATTCACAGGATTCTGCGGCGATAATCTTCATGTTTGTCTGATGTTTGCCGCCGCAGAATCCTGTGAATCCTTAAATTCTGAAAATCCTGATTCAGACAAAAAGCTACAAATTGAAATGCACCCCTTTCAATTGTCCGCAGGCAATTCTTAATTTTTAATTCTTAATTCTTAATTCCTAATTCCATTGTTTTGCGCGATTCGACGAAAACCATTACTTTTGCAAGCGTAAAAATAATGTATATATTAACTAATGTGATAAATTATCATGAATATTAAGGATATTTCAAAAAGGTTCGAAAAGGTGCCGGTGGATGTATTTGCCGATGCCGAAAGCGCTTCGAAGATTGTGGCGAAGAGAATTGCGGAGACGATTCTCAAGAAGCAGTCGGAAGGGGCGCCTTGCGTTCTGGGTCTTGTCGCGGGTTCTACGGCGGTGAACGTGTACGAGGAACTTGTAGAGATACATAAAAAGAAGGGGCTGAGCTTCAAAAACGTCCACGTGTTCAACATCGACGAGTACTATCCTCTCGCGTCGGACGAAATTCAGAGTCATTTTCTTTATCTGCACGAGTATTTGTTTTCGAGGGTCGATATTCCGGAGGAAAACATCAATCTTTTCAGGGGCGACATTCCGAAGGCTAAGATAGGGGCGTTCTGCCGGTCGTATGAGGAGAAGATCAGGGAGCTGGGCGGGATAGATTTGCAGTTGCTCAGTCTCGACGGTCGGGGACAGATAGGGGCGAACGAGCCGGGTTCGGCGAAGTACTCCGAAACGAGGCTGATTACGCTGGACTACGCCACGAGAATGGGTGCGGCGAGCAATTTCTACGGCGAGGAGAATGTGCCGAAGTACTGTCTCACGATGGGTTTGAGCACTATACTGAAGGCGCGCGAGATCATTCTCATGGCTTGGGGCGAAGGCAAGGCGGGCGTCATTCGGCGCGTCGTGGAGGAGAATGTCACGGAGATGGTACCGGCATCGTATCTTCAGGAGCATAAGGATGTTTCGTTTGTGCTGGACGACGCTTCGGCTTCGGAGCTGACGAGAATCAAAACGCCGTGGCTCACGGGCAGCGTGGTGTGGAATCCGAAGCTGATTCGGCGCGCCGTGTTCTGGCTCTGCCGCAGGCTCGACAAGCCTATACTGAAGATCACCGATCGTGATTACAACGACAACGGGCTGGGCGACATGATTTCGGAGTGCGGCTCGGCGAGCGAGATAAACATTCGCGTCTTCAACGATCTGCAGCACACCATTACGGGCTGGCCGGGCGGCAAGCCGAACGCCGACGACAGCACCCGTCCCGAGCGGGCGCATCCGTTTCCCAAGCGTGCGGTGGTGTTCAGTCCGCATCCCGACGACGACGTTATTTCGATGGGCGGCACGCTGGCGCGGCTCTGCGCTCAGGGGCACGAGGTTCACGTGGCTTATCAGACGTCGGGCAACATTGCGGTGTTCGACGACGAGGCGCTGCGGTTTCTTGATTTCATGCGCGAAACGGGGTCGATCTACGGTTTGTTGCCCGAGACGACGGACAAGACATATCACGACGCGCAGAAAGCGCTCGAGGCGAAGAAGCCTGGTCAGACCGATCCCGACGACGTGAAGGCTATCAAGGGCGCCATTCGGCGCACGGAGGCGCGGGCGGCGGCGCTGTATGCCGGAGTGCGGGAAGAGAACGTTCATTTTCTCGATCTGCCGTTCTACGAAACCGGCACGGTGAAGAAGAAGCCTATAGGCGAGGAGGACATAAAGATAGTGTCCGACCTGCTGAGGAGCGTCAAGCCGCATCAGATCTACGCGGCCGGCGACATGACCGACCCTCACGGCACGCATCGGGTGTGCTTTCAGGCTATAGTCGAGGCGGCGAAGCGGATGCGGAAGGAGGAGTGGATGAACGACTGCCGGATATGGATGTATCGGGGCGCGTGGCAGGAATGGGACGTGTCGGAACAGGAAATGGCGGTTCCGCTCAGTCCGGAGGAAACGTACATCAAGCGGATGGCGATTTTCAAGCATCAGTCGCAAAAGGATCGTCCGCTGTTTCCGGGCACCGATCCGCGAGAGTTCTGGCAGCGGGCGGAGGCGAGAAATCACGCGACGGCGGTGATTTTCGACAAGCTCGGCATGGCGGAGTATCAGGCCGTAGAACTGTTTGTGGAATACAAATTGAAGTGAGTGCGGGAGCGATTGCGGACGGATGCGATTAAACCTTTTGCCGCAACGTTCATCTTAATTCCATTAAAATAAAAATTGGTTTTTTCATAGGTTTAAATTAGGTTATTTGAAAGGCGGGACTCATGTTCCGCTTTTTTTGAATCGCGACGACATGATGAAATACGACATTGCAATTATCGGAAGCGGACTCGGGGGGCTGGAGTGCGGCTGTCTGCTTGCCAAACGCGGATTCTCGGTCTGCATCCTCGAAAAGAACGGCGTTCCGGGCGGGAGTCTTCAATCGTTCGGGCGCGGCGGGATGCGTTTCGACACGGGTTTTCACTGCGTCGGGGGGCTGGACGAGGGACAGTCGCTCCGTCCGCTGTTCGAGACGTTAGGGCTGATGGATTTGCCGTGGCGGAGAATGGACGACGACGGGTTTGCTGAGGTGGTTCTCGGCGACCGGTCGTTTTTTTTCGCTTCGGGTCACGAACGTTTCGCCGAGCGTCTTGCGGCGGACTTTCCCCGTCGGCGGGAGAACCTGAAACGGTTTGCCGCAGTGCTTCGCGAAACGGGCGAAGGGTTGAGGCGGATGCTCGACGCCGGAGTGTCGGCGACGGGCAGCTACGGAAACGAGGCTTTCGGCGTCAGAGCGTTCGACTTTTTGCGGCGGACGGCGGACGATCCGCTGCTGTTCAACGTTCTTTCGGGCGCTTCGCTGACTATGGAGCTGAACGCGGCGACGCTTCCGCTGTACGTGTTTGCGCAGATCAACAATTCATTCGTCCAGAGTGCGTGGCGGCTTGACGGCGACGGGTCGGCAATTGTCGACAGGCTGGCGGAGAACGTGAGGCGCAACGGAGGCGCGGTGCTTACGGGCGCGAAGGCTACGAGGCTGATAGAGACGGACGGGAGAATTTCGGCGGTGGAGTTCAACGGCGGGGAACGGGTCGAGGCGCGCTGCGTGATTTCCGACGCGCATCCTGCGGCGACGCTGGAGCTGATTCCCGAAAGCCGGAGGATACGCCGGGTGTATCGGGAGAGGCTTTCGTCGCTCGAAAACACTTTCGGGTTCTTCACCGTGCATCTTCACCTGAGGAAGAACACGGTGAGGTATTTCAACCGCAACATCTTCGTGTATGATTCGGAGGACGTGTGGGGGGAGCATCGCCGCAGTCCGGCGGGAGCGACGCTCGTATCGTGCCGCGTTCCGTGCGACGGGGGGGAGTTCACCGACAATATCGACATTCTCACGCCCATGCATTGGGAGGAAGTGGAACGGTGGGCGGACACGACGGTCGGCAGAAGGGGCGACGAGTACCGTGAGTTCAAGCGGCGACGGGCGGAGCGATGCGTTGCGGCGGCGGAACGCAGGATTCCGGGTCTGGCGAAGTGCGTCGAACGTATGCACACGAGCAGTCCGCTCACATGGCGCGACTATACCGGCACCCGTCGCGGTTCGGCTTACGGGATTCGCAAGGATTGCGACAATCTGCTCTACACGATGATAGCTCCGCAGACGCCAATCGCGAATCTGCTGCTCACGGGTCAGAATCTGAATCTGCACGGCATACTGGGCGTTTCCATGACTTCGCTGTTCACCTGCGAAAAGGCGCTCGACGCGCTCGGCGCATCGAAGCGTTGAACCATGCGCCTGCTTTTTTTCGCGCAAGATTCGGTTTTTATCGGGATTTCCATTAATTTTGTCCCCGTTTTCAATCCGGCACGTTGCCGGAAGATAAATAATGTAAGTGTAAATTGAAGATTGTGATAAAAAATACGCTAGTCCTGCTTTTCGTTATCTTCGGAACGGGCGCTTTTGCCCAATACGACAAGTATTATTATTTCAACAAGGGTCGCGACAATCTGATAAACTCGCGGCATTCGCTCGCCATCATGGATTTCAACACTCTGATACAGGCCGACACCATGCTCTACGACGGATATTTCTTTCGCGGCATAGCCAAGTACAATCTGAACGACTACATAGGCGCTCTTCAGGATTTCAACAAGGCTCTGCGGATAAATCCGGTTTACACTCAGGCGTATCATTATCGCGCCATAACGCTGTCGCAGCTAAACCGGTTCGAGGATGCGGCGAAGGACTATTCCGCGGCGCTGAAACTGCGCCCCGACAACACTGGGGTGTTCTTTTCGCGGGGCATCACGCATCTGATGTCGCAGAAGTTCGACGAGGCTATAGAGGATTTCAATTCATATCTCAAGAAGGAATCTCATTCGGGCGAGGCATACGTGAACAGGGGTACCGCCTACCTGATGAAACACGATACGCTGAAAGCGCTCGACGACTACAATCGCGCGCTCTACTACAATGCCTTCGACCCGAACGCCTTTATCCGGAGGGCGCGAATCCATGCCATGAGAAACGAAAATCAGAAAGCGCTGAAAGACTTGGACAAGGCTATAGTGCTCGATTCGACGAGTTCGCTGGTGTTTTTCAGTCGCGCTCTGGTGCGCTACCAGATGGAGGACATAGAGGGCGCGCTTCGCGACTTGTCGAAAGTGATAGAACTCGACCCCGACAACGCGCTGAGCTACTACAATCGCGCACTCATCCGGTCGCAGATAGGCGACTACAACAACGCACTCGACGACTACGGACATGTGATGATGATCAATCCGGAAAACGTGCTCGCCTACTACAATCGGGCGGCGGTGGAGATTGAACTCAAGGACTATTACGCCGCCATCGACGACTACGGCAAGGCTATCGCGCTCTATCCCGACTTTGCTTCGGCATACATGAACCGTTCCTACGCCAAGAACCAGACGGGTCAGTACGAGAGCGCCCGCAAGGACCACGAAATAGCGCGCGGCAAAATCGCGCAGTTCAGAAAGGAGACTTCCGACAGCGCGTTCTCGATATTCGCCGACACAAGCAAGGCGTTCAACCGGCTACTCGCGCTGGATGCCGACTTCGCGAAAAAGACGTTCAGCAACAAACTCGAAAACCGGCGCGTAGCGATGCTCCTTCTGCCTCAGTTCAGATTTGTCGAAGGCGCCCCGAAGTCGCCGCTCGCGCTCGACAAGCAGTATTTCTTCCCGCCTCTCAAGGAGTTTCTGAAACGGGAGGAAACAGCCGAGCTTGCGCTTTCGAACAGCACTGCGGAAATGGACGATCGGGCGGCGGCAAGGCTTGATTCGATAGCCGATGCGCTGGTATCGACCGGCGACGGGGCGGAAAAGGCGCGGGGGTATTTCCTGAAGGGGATACTGCGGTCGCAGCTCAAGCAGTATTCCGGCGCCATGGATTTTTACGACAGAGCAATAAAACTCGACCCCGACAATATGTTCTTCCGTCTGAACCGCAGCGTGGGACAGAGTGAAATGACGGAGTTCATCTCGAACATCGAAAGCTCGATGCCCAAGCTGAACATCGACAACAGCACGGTGAGCGTGAGCAATACGATAATCAATCAAACCTACGACTACAGCGACGCGCTCTACGATCTGGAAAAAATGGAACGGCTCGACGGCGGCTTCGCCCACCTGCACTACAACCGCGGCAACCTGCTCTGCCTGTCGAACAAGATGCTCGAAGCGATAGAATCCTACACGAGAGCCATCCGGCAATATCCCTACTTCGCGGAAGCGTACTTCAATCGCGGACTGATTTCCATCTATCTGCGCGACACCGAAAAGGGCTGCATCGACGTGAGCAAGTCGGGCGAAATGGGCGTTGCCGGAGCTTATGCCATAATCAAGAAATACTGTCTGAATGAGGACGATGAATAACGGGCGTCTCTACGTGGTTCCCACCCCGATAGGAAATCTGGAGGACATCACCTATCGCGCCGTAAGAGTGCTTGCCGAAGCCGACTTCATCATTGCCGAAGACACCCGCAAGACACTGATACTTTTGAAACATTACTCAATAAGGAAACCCGTGGAATCGAACCACAAGTTCAACGAACACGGAAAGGCGGGCAGTCTGGCGGAACGCATTTCGGCGGGGGCGCGCGCCGCGCTGGTCTCCGACGCGGGAACGCCGGGGATATCCGATCCGGGCTTTCTGCTGATAAGCAAATGTATCGAAGCGGGCGCGGAGGTCGAGTGTCTGCCCGGCGCAACGGCGTTCGTGCCGGCGCTCGTAAAGTCCGGTCTGCCCTGCGACAGGTTCTGCTTCGAGGGATTTCTTCCTCAAAAGAAAGGACGGATGAAACGAATCGCCGGTCTGGCGGAGGAAGAACGAACGATGGTGTTCTACGAATCGCCGCATCGAACGCTGAAATGTCTGGAACAGTTTGTCGAGGCGTTCGGCGCGGAACGTCGGGCGAGCGTGTCGCGCGAACTGTCGAAAATCCACGAGGAAACGCTCAACGGAACGCTGGCGGAACTCGCGGCTCTCTTCGGAACGCGGGAAGCGCGGGGCGAAATAGTGATAGTGGTGGCGGGAAAGCGCGAATAAACATTAAACATTAATCCTTAATGGAATGAAACTGACAACTGATTTGTATCTCGGCGATTGCAGAGAGGAATTGAAGAAAATACCCTGCGATTCGGTTGACCTGATAGTCACTTCGCCACCCTACGCCGACCAGCGAAAATCGACCTACGGAGGCATTGTCGCAGAAGAGTATGTGGAATGGTTCATGCCGGCCGCCGACGAGTTCCTGCGGGTGCTGAAGCCTTCGGGAACTTTTATCCTGAACATAAAGGAAAAGGTAGTGGACGGGGAACGAAGCACCTACGTGATGGAACTGATTCTGGAGATGCGAAAACGGGGCTGGCTCTGGACGGAAGAGTTCATCTGGCACAAAAAGAACTGTTTCCCGGGCAAATGGTCGAACCGTTTTCGCGATGCGTGGGAAAGACTCCTGCAGTTCAACAAGAACAGAAAGTTCAACATGTATCAGGATGCCGTAAGAATCCCCGTGGGCGACTGGGCGAAAAACCGACTGAAAAATCTGAGCGAAACCGACAAGGTTCGCGACAGCGCGAAAAACGGCAGCGGATTCGGGAAAAACGTTTCCAACTGGATAGGCAGGGAAATGGTCTATCCGACAAACGTCATCCATCTATCGACCGAATGCGGCAACAAGAACCACAGCGCCGCCTTTCCGAGAGAACTGCCCGAATGGTTTGTCAAACTGTTTACGCGGGAAAACGATACGGTGCTTGACCCCTTCATGGGTTCAGGCACAACGATAGAAGTAGCCAATAAACTGCGCAGAAACGCGATAGGCGTGGAAATAGTTCCGGAATATTACGATGCGGTGAGAAAACGGTTTGCGGCGGCGGACACTGTGGACGGGAAGATACGGAAAGAGCAAAAATTGCCTGAACGCGGAAACGTCGCTCGGGACGTGAAAAACCAAATAATCAGAATTCCGGAGATTATGAAATTTTTGTATTAGCCGAGAAATCAAACATTAAATGATAAATGATTTTTGTTGATTTCCCAACTTTATGACTAGAATAATACGAATGCTCGAAATCAGGCGCTATTTGCCTCTTTGTCAGTTCTTGCTCTGTCTTTATCTCTGTAAAGACATTTTGCAAGAGTTGATTGATACAGCGAACATTTTCACAAATATCCATTTTTGGGTGGTGGCGTGAATCCGTTGATCTTATCCCTGAAGGTACCGGTTTTGTAATAAGAAATCAGGTTCTGCTACTAAAGGATTGTGCGGTTCTTCACCGCGTCGCGGTGTTTTTTTAC
>JAITHX010000127.1 GCA_031279735.1 Prevotellaceae bacterium | reverse complement strand
TGCGAAGCCTCTGCGCCCTTAGCGGTTAAAAAAACACCGCAACGCGGTGAAAAACGGGAGGAAGGGCGCAAAGGACGCGAAGCCCTTGCGTTCTCTGCGAAGCCTCTGCGCCCCCTGCGTTAAAACAAACACTGCAACGCTGTGAAAAACGGGAGAAATATTTTAAAAACTTGCCTCCGTATTTTGGGTGCCCTGCCGCATAACCATTGTGCAGCAATCGTATAACCGCCGTATAACTGCTATATAACCATTATATAATCATTATATAGCCATTATATAACCATTGTTTCATAATTAATAATTAATTTTGCGCGTTAAACTTAATGTTGATTTGATTGAAACAATGGAAATTTTACTTAAACGCAGGACAGTAGCGGTTCTTATGGTTTGTATGCTTCACGCGGGCAGTTTTCTGAACCGAATCGAAGCGAAGGATTATCCGGACGGAGGGGCGTCGAATACGAAGAATGTGGTGATTCCCGACACAGTGGTTTACGAGCCGATGTTGGGTTACAAGTTTGCGCGGGCAACGCCGAACGAAATAAAGGACAGGCGAAATACGCTTTTTCCTTTCTTTTATCGGCTGAACGCTCTGCGCGGCGACGAGGATACGGTTTGCACGGTTTCGGTGGTGCATATAGGCGATTCGCACATTCAGGCCGATTTTATGACCGGCACGACGCGGAAGCTGATGAATCATTATTTCGGCAATCCGGGTCGCGGGCTGGTGTCGCCGAATCGTTTGATGAAAAGCAACAACGGACGTCACTACAAAATATCTTCCGCCACTCAGTGGGCGCACTCCTTTGTGGTGCGGCCTACGGCAGTACCCATCGGAATAACGGGACTGGGACTTAAATCCTACGGCAGGACGGCACAGGTGAGTCTGCTCACCGTCGATGAATCCTTCCCCGGCGAATGGGATTTCAACAGCATAACAGCTTACGGGGACTTTGAAAGCTCCGACGCATACATTCGCGAAGCCGAATCGTCGGTTCTGATAGACCATTATGCGAAATCTTTCGCCCTCGACCATCTGACCAACCAGATAGACATAGATTTCGTTTCGCCCGACAAAAAGGAAATCTGTTTCTTCGGACTGAATCTCTCCAACGGTCATCGCGGCGTCTTCTATCACTCCATAGGGATCAACGGCGCCTGTTTCGGACATTATTCCAACAAGGCGGGATTCTACGAACAGCTGCCTTCTCTCGCGCCCGAACTCGTGATAGTGTCGATGGGCACTAACGAATCCATGCGCGCGTTCAACTATTCGCAGTTCTACAACGAGATAGCCGAGTTTGTGAATCGCATTGAGAAAGCGGCTCCGAATGTGACCGTGCTTCTCACCACGCCGCCCGAAACCTACTCCCGCAACCGTCACACTCCGAATCAGCGCATGGTGCAAATCCGGAAAACCATAGTGGATTTCGCCGAAAACAACGGATACCCCTACTGGGATCTTTTCTCCATAACGGGCGGAAAGGGTTCGGCTCCGGAATGGAACAGGAAACAGCTGCTGACGAGGGACAAAATACACTTCACCCGCCGCGGCTACGAATATCAGGGCGAACTCCTCTTCGAGGCTCTTATGAAATCCTACAACAGATTTGCCAAATCAGTCAAATCAGTTCAAGGCGAAAGATGAATATTGACTTCAACAAGCTCGCGGGAGTCTTTCTCTACGACGAAAAAACGCCGATGATCTTTAACAGCGGCGTTTTCGTTTTTTTCTTTCTCGTATTCGCCGCCGTCTATGTCCGGCTGCGCGAAAAGGACAATCTGCGAATCTACTACGTCGTTCTGTTCTCTTGCTATTTCTACTACAAGTCGAGCGGAATGTATTTCCTCACCATGCTGTTCGTCACCCTGTGGGACTTCCACGTCGCGAAGCGGATGCACGACGAGCAAAACGGCGCGAAACGAAAAATCCTCCTTGCGCTCAGCGTTGCCGCCAATCTCGGCATGCTGGGCTATTTCAAATACACCAATTTCTTTGCCGAAATCTACTGCGGACTGATGCAGCGCGACTTCTCGCGCTTCGACATATTTCTACCCGTGGGCATTTCGTTCTTCGTCTTCCAGTCGATGAGCTACACTATCGACGTTTACCGCCGTCAGCTTCGCCCGCTCGACAGGATCGGCGACTACGCTTTTTTCATCTCGTTTTTCCCCATGCTGGTTGCCGGTCCCATAATCCGCGCCAGAGACTTTATACCGCAAATCCGCCGCCGTCCGTTCGTGAGCCGCGACATGCTGGGCAAGGGAATAGTTCTGATAATTTCCGGACTGTTCAAAAAGGCGGTTATCTCGGACTATATAAGCGTAAACTTCGTGGACAGAATCTTCGACAATCCGACACTCTATTCGGGCGTCGAAAATCTATTCGGCGTTTACGGCTACGCGCTGCAAATCTATTGCGACTTTTCGGGCTATTCCGACATGGCGATAGGCATAGCCACGCTGCTGGGCTTTAAAGTTGCGGCAAATTTCGATTCGCCCTACCGCTCGGCAACCATCACCGAGTTCTGGCGACGCTGGCATATCTCCCTGTCGAGCTGGCTGCGCGACTATCTCTATATTTCGCTCGGCGGAAACCGCAAGGGCAAAGCGCGCACCTACGCGAATCTTATGCTCACCATGCTGCTCGGCGGCTTGTGGCACGGTCCTTCGCTCCGCTTTGTGTGCTGGGGCGCTATGCACGGAATAGCGCTGGCGGTGCACAAACTGACGCTCGCCGTGTTTCCGGGAACTGCTGCGTCGGGCGAAGGCATGTCGCCCGTTCGCCGAATCCTCGGCACGCTCTTCACGTTCCATCTCGTGTGCTTTTCGTGGATATTCTTCAGGGCGCAGGATTTCGGCGCGGCGCTCGACATGATGCGGCAAATCGTCGCCTCGTTCCACCCCGAAGTGTTTTCGGATATGATTGCGGGCTATCCTACGGTGTTCGCGGCTATGCTTGCGGGCTATCTTCTGCATTTTGCGCCCCGCAGTCTGGAAGTCCGCTTCTCCGACGTTTCGGCGCGGATGCCCGCCGCCGTGCAGGTGGCGGCGCTGGCGGCGGTAATCGTGTTCGTCATGCAGATAAAGTCGTCGGAAATACTGGCGTTTATCTATTTTCAGTTCTAAGCAATAATCTCGAATTATGAAAGGAAGTTTCGGCAGCGATAATTTTTCGGGCGCGTTGCCCGCCGTGCTGAAGGCTCTGGAAGAAGCCTCGCGGGGACACCGACATTCTTACGGCGACGACGACCTCACCGCCGCCGCAGTGTCCGAGTTCAAACGAATATTCGGCGCGGACATCGAAGTTTTCTTCGTTTACAACGGCACGGGAGCCAACGTTCTGGGCATTTCCGCCTTTGCCGATTCCTATCACGCGATAATCTGTCCCGAAACCGCTCACGTCAATACCGACGAATGTGGCGCGGTGGAAAAACACACGGGCTGCAAGCTGCTGACCGTGCCGACGCCCGCCGGCAAACTCGCGCCGGCCGACATACGCGCCCGCGCTCTCGGCTTCGGCAATCAGCATCACGTTCAGCCCCGAATCGTGTCCGTTTCCCAATGCACGGAACTCGGCACCGCATATTCCGCCGACGAACTGGGAGCTATTTGCGAAACGGCACATTCGCTCGGCATGTTCGTCCACGTTGACGGGGCGAGGATAGCCAACGCTCTGGCTTACGCAGGCGTCGCTCCGGCAGCGATGACGCGCGAAGCCGGCGTCGATGTGCTGAGCTTCGGCGGCACGAAAAACGGGATGCTTTTCGGCGAAGCCGTGATATTTTTCAGGCGTCCGCCAAAGGAACCCCGCTACATCCGCAAGCAGATGATGCAGCTTCATTCTAAAAGCCGTTTCATCGCGGCGCAGTTCCTCGCCGTGCTGCGCGACGACCTCTGGCTGAAATCCGCAGGACATGCCAACAGCATGGCGCGCCGTCTTGCCGATGCCGTCGCCTCGATTCCGGGCGCGAGAATCACCCGTCAGGTGCAGGGCAACGAAGTGTTCGCCATCCTGCCCGCCGACGTCATAGCTCCGTTGCAGGAGGAATGTTTCTTCTATGTATGGGACGAAACGGCGTCGGAAGTGCGCTGGGTCTGCTCGTTCGATACCGACGAAGAGGATATAGAGGAGTTTGCGGGCAAACTGCGGGAGAAATTAAGAATTAAGAATTAAAAAACATAAAAAAGACACTTAATATGAAGCATTTCTATTTGATGTGCGCGACGCTGGCTCTGATTGTTTCGGCGTCGTGCGGACGAACGGGACGGACGGATTACAGCTCCTTGTCCAACGATTCTTTGCTGACTGTGGTTCAGCGTCAGACTTTCGACTACTTCTGGGAGGGCGCCGAACCCGTTTCGGGAATGGCGCGCGAACGAATCCATCTGGACGGCGTGTATCCTCAAAACGATATGAATGTCGTGACAATCGGAGGTTCGGGCTTCGGCGTGATGGCGATTCTCGTCGGGATTGAACGCGGATTCGTCTCGCGCGGGGAGGCTCTGAAACGTTTTCAGCGTATAGTCGCCTATCTCGCCGCCGCCGACCGCTTTCACGGCGCATGGCCTCACTGGCTTGAAGGCGAAACCGGACGGGTGAAGCCTTTCAGCCGATACGACGACGGCGGCGATCTGGTCGAAACAGCGTTTATGATTCAGGGACTGCTCGCCGTTGCCGAATACTTTAAAGACGGCAGCGAAGAAGAACAGCAGCTCGCGGCGGACATCGACCGTCTCTGGAGAGAAGTGGAATGGGACTGGTACACGCGGGGCGGCGATTCGCTCTACTGGCACTGGTCGCCAAACTTCGCATGGAAGATGAACTTTCCGGTCGGAGGCTACAACGAATGTCTGATAATGTATGTGCTCGCCGCCGCTTCGCCCACTCATCCCATAGCGCCCTCCGTCTATGACAAATGCTGGGCAAGACACGGCGCCATAGCACGCGACACGCTGTATTACGGTCTCCGTACCGTGCTCGACTTCTACGAACACTCCGACGACCCCACCGGACCTCTGTTCTGGGCGCACTATTCCTACCTCGGCTTATGTCCCGAAGGACTGAAGGACAAGTACGCCGACTATTGGGAGCTGAATCGCAACCATGCTCTCATCCATTATCGCTATGCCCTCGACAATCCCAAAAAGTTCGCGGGCTACGGCGAACAGCAGTGGGGATTCACGTCGAGCTATTCCCCGCGCGGCTATGCCGGTCATCATCCGGGAGGCGCGGACAACCGTCACGATCTGGGCGTCATCTCGCCTACCGCCGCGCTCTCCTCCTTCCCCTATACCCCCGAAGAATCCATGCGCTTCCTGAGATTCCTCTACTCCGAAGCCGATGTTCTCGTGGGGACATACGGACCCTACGACGCATATAACGCTACGGAACGCTGGTGTCTTCCGCGTTATCTGGCAATAGACCAGGGAACCATTCCCGTGATGATAGAAAACTACCGAAGCAAAATGCTGTGGAAACTGTTTATGCGGAATCCGGACGTGAAGAGAGGACTGCTGCGGCTGGGATTTGAATTCAATTACGAATTACGAATTACGAATTACGACCGGCTTCGGTTGAATTCAATTACGAATTACGAATTACGAATTACGAATTACGACCGGCTTCGGTTGTACAGCCGCAGTCGTAATTCGTAATTCGTAATTCGTAATTCGTAATTCGTAATTTGTAACGTAATTCGTAATTTCGTAATTCGTAATTCGTAATTTGTAATTCGTAATTGATTAAAATGAACATAGATTTTCACAAACTCGGAGAACGGACAAAGGCTGTTCACGCCGGCGAATTTCCCGATCCCGTCACCGGAGCGTCGGCGCCAAACATCGTAATGTCAACAACCTTCGTCACCGGCGTGGATTCCGGATTCTCTGTCGAAGGAATGGACGACGATACTGCATGGATTTATACCCGCTGGGGTAATCCCACTATCGCCGCCCTCGAAAAGAAACTCGCCGCGCTCGAAGAAGCCGGCGCCGCCATTGCCTTCGCATCGGGAATGGGCGCCGTCACCGCTCTCCTGTTCGGTCTGCTCAAGGCGGGCGACCACGCGGTGATAAGCGATGTTGCCTACGCCGCGCTCGCCGAAATCACCAACGAGATGATCCCCGCGCTCGGAATAGAAATAAGCAAGGTCAACACCACCGACCTGAACGCCGTCGAAGCCGCGCTGAAACCGAACACCAGACTGGTATATATCGAGACGCCCTGCAATCCCATCCTCCGGCTGACCGACATAGCCGCCGTTGCCGACATAGCCCATCGTGCCGGAGCCAGCCTCGCCGTCGATTCGACCTTCGCGACGCCTCTCGCCACTAAACCGCTGAAGCTCGGCGCCGACTTCGTTGTCCATTCGCTCACCAAATACTTCGGCGGACACGGCGACGCTCTCGGAGGCGCACTGCTCGGTTCCGCCGCCGAACTCGCCCGACTCCGCAAAACCACCTCCATACGTCTCGGCGGAACAATCAGCCCCTTCAACGCATGGCTCATAATGAGAGGCATCGCGACTCTCCCTCTGCGCATGAAAACTCACGCCGAAAATGCCGCCGAAATAGCCGCGTTCCTCGAATCGCACCCGAAGGTGAAGCGGGTTATCTACCCCGGTCTGCCCTCGCATCCGCAGCACGAACTCGCCGAACGACAAATGCAAAATTACTCCGGCATGTTGACCTTCCAGACAAGAGGCGGAGGCGGAAACGGAGACGGCATCGCCGCCGCGCGCAAAATCGCCGAACGACTGAAAATAATCCACTATGCAGTCTCGCTCGGACACCATCGCTCGCTGATCTTCTATCTCGATTCCGGCGAACTGCTCCGAACGTCGTTCAAGCTCGACGCGCCGGAACAGCGCGAATCGTGGCGCGAATTTGCCGGCGACGGAATATTCCGCTTCTCCGCCGGTCTCGAAGATGCCGCCGATCTGATAGAAGACCTCGATCAGGCGCTCGCCGGAATAAAATGTTACAGTAAATAAATTATGCGCGACATACTATATTCGATAATAGTCCCCGTTTTCAACCGCCCCGACGAAATGGCGGAACTGCTCGAAAGCATGACCCGACAAACTTTCGGTCACTTTGAAGTGATAATCGTCGAGGACGGCTCGACGACAACCTGCGAAACCGTAGTCGAACACTATGCCGACAAACTGCATATCGACTACCACAAAACCCCCAACGGCGGACCCGGACTGGCACGCAACCGAGGCGCCGCCCGCGCCCGCGGAGAGTACTTAATCTTCCTCGATTCCGACTGCATCCTCCCCCCGCACTATATCATTGAAGTACACGTCGGCATTGTAACCCTCGAAGCCGACGCTTTCGGCGGTCCCGATCGCGCCTCCGCCGACTTCACCCCCGTACAGAAAGCCATCAACTACTCAATGACATCCTTCCTCACCACCGGC
The DNA here is from genome assembly GCA_031279735.1 of Prevotellaceae bacterium. Taxonomy (GTDB): domain Bacteria; phylum Bacteroidota; class Bacteroidia; order Bacteroidales; family UBA932; genus JAIRLF01. The sequence goes on along the minus strand of JAITHX010000127.1, from coordinate 12,164 downwards.
GGAATACGCGGCGGAAAACGCGAACTCGAAAAATTCCACCCCCGCAGCTTCAACATGGGCATACGGCGCGAAGTATATGAAACCCTGCATGGATTCTCCGCCATGCGATTCGGCGAGGACATAGACTTCAGCATCCGTCTCTACGAAGCCGGCTGCCGCGTGAAACTCTTTCCCGCCGCATGGGTCTATCACAAGCGGCGCACCGACTGGAAAAAGTTCTGGCGGCAGGTCTATAACTCCGGCATAGCCCGCATCAACCTCTACGAAAAACACCCGCGTTCGCTCAAGCCCGTTCACCTGATGCCCGCCGGATTCACGCTCGGAACCGCTGCATGCATAGCCGGTACGCCATTCGTCCAATGGGCAATCCTGCCCCCGCTCATCTTCGCCGCATCGCTATGCATCGACTCCGCCGTCAAAAACAAAAGTCTAAAGATAGGACTGCTGTCGGTCGTCGCCTCCTACATTCAGCTTGTCGGCTACGGATGCGGATTCCTTTCCGCCGCATGGAACCGCATCATATTGAAAAAAGGCGAATACTCCGCCTTCAACAAAACGTTCTACGATTAATTAAGAATTAAAAATTAAAAATTAAGAATTGCCTGTCGGAAATTAAGAATTAAAAATTAAAAATTAAAAATTAAGAATTGCCATTCGGCTCTATCACTCCTAAGCCCTCCCCCGCATCCGACAGGCAATTCTTAATTCTTAATTCTTAATTTCCGCAGGGCAATTCATAATTCCAGAACTCCGGTTGTGTCGCAAACCGGACTGTCGCATTTTTTCCGCAAAACTGTTAATTGAAATGACCTGCGGACGGCGGGGAGAGCAGAGGAGTGTTCGGGAGATGGAAAAGATTGCGGGTCTTGCGGGCTTGATCCGCAACCTTCAATGACCGTCCGGCCGCAGGGAGTGTTCCGGCCGTCCAGTCCTCCATTCCTCCATTCGTCCAATCATCCGTGTCCTGCCGTCTCGCTCGACTCCTGAACGCTCCCTGCGGCCGGACGGTCATTGCGGGCTTGACCCGCAATCTTTTCCATCTCCAGAACGCTCCCCGACTCTCCGCGCTGTTTTTGCGACAGTATCACTTTGCGATATGCTTTTTATAAAGCAGTATATATTATACATAAAGTATCTCCCACTTCTGGATTTTCAGAATTTAAGGATTCACAGGATTCTGCCGGCGGTAAACATCAAACAAACATAAAGATTATCGCCGGCGGAATCCTGTGAATCCTTAAATTCTGAAAATCCCGATTCAGACAAAAAGCGACAAATTGGAATACACCCCCGAAGCCGGCTGTAATTCGTAATTCGTAATTCGTAATTGATACAGCCGAAGCCGGCCGTAATTCGTAATTCGTAATTCGTAATTGATACAGCCGAAGCCGGCCGTAATTCGTAATTCGTAATTCGTAATTGACAACGGCTTCGCTTCCTCCCTCTGCAATCAATCGGGATTCGAAGCTGTTATCCGAAGTCTTTTTTCTTTACACAAGAACGATATTCGGACTTTATGTTGCGGACAAATCTGTCGTTCGGCAAAACAGCGGCGGCGGACGAGAATCAGACTTCAAACGATTTGAAGTCTAACTCCTGTCCGCCGTCGCGCACATATAATATATGTATAACACAAAACCTCCCGAAAAATGATTTTTTACGGGGGGTTGACCGATTTTTTCCGTCGCCGCATAGCTGTTTTCTATTGACTTGCTTAACGTTGCTTGCTTGCGCGCGCCGGTCCGTCTCTCTCTCTCTCTCTCTCTCTCTCTCTCTCTCTCTCTCTCTACAAATATCATACAGCCTCCGTCGAGCGGGGAGGCGGTGGTATCGGATAGATGTAAACAGCGACGATTCATAATAAAACTACTTTAACAATTTTTTATAACACTCAAATCAAATATAAACGGTATTCTATTTCTTTAGAACAACGGGGCAAATTTAGGAATAATTTTTTTGAATCGCACAATCTTTTTCCGAAATTTTTTCGACAGCATTGTAAAGTAGTCTGATTTACGGATATTAACAAGATGAAAAAATTTTTTTTTTCGACGGATGAAAAACAGTGGTTAGTGGTTAGTGGTTAGTGGTTAGTGGTTAGTGCCTGTCGGACGGGTGGAGTGAGACGGAGAACAGTGGTTAGTGGTTAGTGGTTAGTGGTTAGTGCCTGTCGGCTCAGTATCTCCGTCTCACTCCACCCGTCCGATAGGCACTAACCACTAACCACTAACCACTAAGCCCTTATTCCCTTATTTATAAAATCTTAATAAGGGAATAAGGGCATGAAAGACGAGAGGCGACATGCTACTAAGGGAGCCTGCGGAAATAAGGGCTTCAATTAATACGGGATGAAGATTTTTATGATTGATACGGGAGACATCCCAGGGTATAGGGTATAAGGGTATAAGGGTATAAGGGTATAGGGTGCCGTCCGGCAGGGAAGACTGAAATAGAATCCCTGCCATCAGGCGAAGCACCCCATACCCCATACCCTATACCCCATACCCTATACCCCATACCCCTGAGTACTCTATAAAGCACGAAATCTGCAAGTGAAAAAAGCGCGTGTTTTTCGCTGAAAGACTCGTGTTTTTTATCAATAAACCTGTGTTTTTCGTCAATAAACTCGCGTTTTTCATTAATAAACCTGTGTTTTTCGTCAATAAACTTGCGTTTTTCGTTAATAAACCCGAGTTTTCGGCTAAAAGACTCGAGTTTTCGGCTAAAGACTCGAGTTTATTGACTAAAGACTCGAGTTTATTGACGAAAAACACTGGTTTATTGACGAAAAACAGGCGCTTTTTTAGGTGTATTATAGGGGATGGGGGGTACAAAATCCCGTATCAATCGTAAAAATCTTGGCGGTGTCTCAAATTGTATGATAAGTAATTATCCCTATTTTCATATCAGCAGTATCGTTCCAGCTCAAAAAACAAATCTATTCCGCGTTCGAAAATATCGTTCAGATCGTCGTCGGTTAAACGTTTGGCTGTTGTCTGACTGTTCTTGAACCCCACAATGTAAATCGACAGTTCCCTGCATATTTCCTCATCCTCGATAAACTCGCCGACAATAACGGGACTGTGGGTTGCAATAAAAAACTGGTTGCTTTTGCTTGCGGCAATATCATAGGCGAACATTCTGACATAAGGCGGGAAGGCGTGCGCTTCGGGTTCTTCAAAAAGCAGAACCGAATCCTTGTTCGATGCAATTGCGGTTTTGTAGAAAATAATGCGTTGCAGGGTGTCGGCAATGGACGAATAGGGCAGGGTAAACACTTCGTTTTCGCTCGGACGTCCTTGAATCTTCATGCAACCGCTTGTTCTGTCGAAAACAAGTTCCAGTTTCGCTCCGTTCAGTTCTTTTTTTATCCATTTCTTTATTTCGTCCGCATTTTGATTAAACGACAATGTGTCCATAATATTTTCACCGAAAGGAGGCAATAGAAGGGGATTTCCCGCCGATTTCCATTGAGTGTTTCCGCAGAATTTATATTTCAGCACATTGCTGTTCCAGTCCCACGCGGAAATATTGTCGCAGATATTCGGAACTCGGGCGCATATCTTGTGCAGGTTTGTTTCAACGGTAAATTCGTTCGCCATTGATTTGTAAAACAGTTCTTGTTCGCACTCGAAACGAACCAGTTTGTGCAGGTCGTCGTCTTTTTCCAGAAACGGCGAGGAAAACAAACCCAATGCCTCGATAATATTCGATTTGCCTGCATTGGGACAGCCGATAAGGAGATTGATCCGCCTGCACCCGTCAATCTTCAAATGCCTTATGGATTTGAAATTCCTTATCTCCACGTATTTTATGAAATCATTCATGTTAAAGTCCATTTATTCATCGTCAAAATTTATACCCCGCGAAGGTAGGCATTTTTTCTGTTTTACGGATGTGCTGGAATCCGTGTCATTTCTAAAAAGTCAAATCATACAATTTGCGACACCACCCTTATTTTTTCATAAAAGCGTTTCAGCGCACGGAAGAAATGATTACATTTGCATCCTGATTAAGATGTAAAAATAAAGTGTAATATGAATGTGATCTTCTATAGCCAATCTCCTGATTTCTCTTCCGTTGAAGAGTACGGTATGCTATTAGAGAGAGAGAGAGAGAGATAATCAATAAGTTACACGTATCATCGCATAAAGAAGATACAGAGAAAACCATACCCCCCGTAAAACACCTTACGGGCGGTATTCCTTTTTATACCTATATATATAAGGAGTGGCGCTTTAGCGAATCGCAACCCTGCTGTTTCGCCAATGTCGGGATTTGCCTTATACCCGTCGATAGCCCTTGCGCATATAAACAAATCAAATATTTCTTTTATGAGTAAACTGATTACTATTCGGAACGCGCCAATCTTGCTGGCGGCGTTCATGTTCTTGTGCACACACGCTCCGAGAGCGCAAAGCTTTGCCGTAACGGGTACGGTGAGCGAAGCGTCGGGCGATCCGCTGCCCGGAGTGTCCGTCGCGCTGAAGGGTTCCACCTACGGAGTGACAACGGGTTCGGGCGGAAACTATTCCATCGCGGTGCCGGACGAAAGCGCTACGCTCGTGTTTTCCTACGTAGGTTACGCCACGCAGGAAATAGTCGCGGGCAAGCGAACGGTTATCGACGTCGTCATGCAGGAGACCGCCCAAGAGATAGACGAGGTGGTTGTTGTGGCTTACGGCGTCGCCCGCAAATCCACGTTCACAGGGTCGGCGGCGGCGGTGAAGTCCGAACGTCTCGAAAAGATTTCCGGATCGGGTTTCGCCGAAGCCTTGCAGGGCTTGAGCGCCGGAGTGAGCGTGGTTAACAATCAGGGCAATCCGGGCGGCGAATCGAGGATTCAGATTCGCGGCATAGGGACGATGGGTCGAAGCGCCGACGTTGACGCCACCCGTCCTCTCTACATTGTGGACGGGATGCCGTTCGAGGGGTCGCCCACGTCAATCGCCCAGTCGGACATAGAGTCGATGACCGTGCTGAAGGATGCTGCCGCCTCGTCGCTCTACGGGTCGCGCGCCGCCAACGGGGTGGTTGTCATCACCACGAAGAAGGGGAAGGTCGGAAAGCCGGTCATCAATTTCAAGGCGTCGTGGGGCACGTCGGACTTCGCCGTGAGGAATCCCGCAAAGGCTGATCCGCGCCAGCATCTGACCAATACATGGGAAGGGCTGTACAACGATCAGGTTTACAAATACGGACGGTCGGACGCCGACGCGCGCCGACACGCTTCCGCCAATGTGCTCGACGCAATTCTCATTGCCAGAACGGACTCGAAAGGCGCAACGACCTACGTCTCCCCCTTCCGCCACATCGGCGAACCCTACGTGCTCGAATCGGGACAGGTCAATCCCAATCTGCAGTTAGTCTGGAACAAAGAGGACTACGACTGGTACAGCAGCATATTCGCCTACAAGCTGCGTCAGGACTACAGCCTCGACGTTGGCGGCAGCTCGAAGGAGGGCAAAACGAAGTATTATTTCTCCGGCTCGTGGCTCGACGACCAAGGGTATGCGCTGAGCCATTACTACAAGCGTCATTCGTTCCGCGCCAACGTTTCGTCCGAGATAACCGGCTGGCTCGAAGCGGGCGCAAATCTGGCCTACGGGGGTTCGCGGCAGAACGCTTCGGGCTACAATCGTCTGCTTATCTTCACCGCCACCATGGCTTCGCCCTTTCTGAGAAACATCGACAATACCGACTGGGTGCGTTCCGAAAAGACCGGCGCGCGCATGTATTCCTTCGGCGACTACAACAAGAATTTCTTCGGGATGCATCCCATGGCCGTATCGGGCGACTATTGGAACAATCCCGACGACCGCGATTTCAAAAATGCCGAAACGAGCATGATCTCCTCGCGCTTCTTCGTGCAGCTGAATCTTCCGTTCGACCTGCGCTTCAGGTCGAACCTTAGCGTTGACGACAACAGTACGACCAACTATCAGTACGGTTCCGCCGTGCACGGTCAGGGACAGCTGGAGCCTTACGGCGTTACGGTGAAAACCACCGGCGGCTGGGCTTCCCGCGGCACCGGACGTTCGCTCTCGGCAACATGGAACAACCTGCTCACTCTCGACAAACGCTACGACAAACACTCGGTCAACGCGCTGCTCGGTCACGAACTCTATTCCTACAACTATAACTTCAACTACGGCTACGGCGAAGGCATCATGCAGCTCGACCAGTACGAACTGACTTCGACCACAACCAACTGGTCGATCGATTCGCATCGTCACCGCTACGCCCTTCTCAGTTTTCTCGCCAAAGCGGACTACGGGTACAGCGACCGATATTATCTCTCGGCAAGCTACCGTCGCGACGGCTCTTCGCGCTTCCACAAAAACGAACGCTGGGGCGACTTCTTCTCCGTCGGCGCATCGTGGCGCATATCCGGCGAACCTTTCATGGACGGTCTGCGCAAGACGCTGAGCAATCTCATGCTGCGCGGAAGCTACGGAACTTCGGGCAACGACAAGCTGATAGACAATAACGGCGCGCTGGTGTACTACGGCTATCAGGCTACTTACGAGGCTTACGACCTCTACGGCAAGGCAGGGCTGCGTCCCTCGACCGTCGCCACTCCGGAGCTGAAATGGGAAAAGAACGCGCAGTTCAATCTGGCTCTCGACTTCTCGCTCTTCAACCGCGTGAACGCTACGGTGGAATACTACAATCGCTCGTCGAAGGACTTGCTCTATTACCAGGAACTGCCGCCCTCGTCGCAGTCCGGCACCGCAACCGGCAAGAACACCAATCTGGGCAACATACTCAATTCCGGCGTCGAGGTGACGCTGAACGCAAACATTATCCGCTCCGGCGACTTCTCGTGGGACGCCGACCTCAACTATACTTCGCAGCACAACGAGATAACCTATCTGCCGGGCGGCGAATACACGTTCACGACCCGCGTTTCGACCTACAAGATTGCCGAAGGTCATTCGCGCTGGGAGTTCTTCATGCCTTCGTTCGCGGGCATAGACCCCGCAAACGGCAAGGCGCTCTACTACGTGAAGGACGCCGACGGCAAACGCGCGACGACCGACGACTTCTCGAAGGTGACGCCCAACGACTACGAATGGCAAGGTTCGGCGCTTCCCCGCGGTTTCGCCTCGCTCACTAACGCCTTCCGCTGGAAGGGCTTCGATCTTTCATTCATGCTCTACGCCTCGTTCGGCGGCAAGATGTTCGACTATAACTGGCTCGAACGGGTCACTCTGCGCAACGGGGTGGGCGTGATTCCCGAACTCACCGGGGACAGATGGCGCAAACCGGGCGACCAAGCCTCGCAGCCCCGCTGGAGCTACGAAGACTACATGAGCACCCGACAGGCAACGAGCTATTTCCTCTTCGACAATACTTTCGTCCGCCTGCGCAACGTCACTCTCGGATACACTCTGCCCAAGTCGCTTGTAGCCCGCGCCGGTCTCGGCAGCGTGCGACTGTGGCTCTCCGCCGACAATCTGTTCACCCTCGGCTCCGCCGCCAGCCGCTACACCGAACCCGAAACCGAGGTCACGGGCAACAACTACAACGGCAGCGAACTCACCGACAACGGCTACCCCGGCTCGCGCCGCGTATTCGCGGGCGGCATCAAGTTTTCATTTTAACCGATCAATACGAATAGTATGAAAAATACACTGAAAAGCATTACGAAACTTATAGCCGTCGCCGCACTCGCGTGTTCGACGGGCTGCACCGATTTGCTCACCACAAGCTCTTCGACCGACGTCAGCGACGTCACCGTTCTATCCGGCGCCGCAAACCTCAACATGGTGCTGACTGCTTCCTACAAGCAACTGTATTTCTACGACGGCGACCGCGTTTATGCCGGTCTGCCCGGATTGCAGATATACACCGACCTGAGCGGCGCCGACATCGTGTGCCACGACAATTACGGCTCCACCCAGGTGCGGTGCTACGAATTTGAAATGCAGAAGACCCGCTACACCGACCTCGCGTCCAAAATCTGGAACCAGATGTACAACACCATCAACCAGACGAACATCGTTATCGACAACATCGACGCGGCAACCGGCGACGAGGACTACAAGCGTCACGTCAAGGGGCAGGCTTACGCCATGCGCGGCATCTGCTACTTTCATCTGATGCTCAACTATCAGCAGACCTACGCCATCGCCCGCGGCAAGCCGGGCGTCGTGCTGCGTCTCTCCTCGACGGGCGACGCCAATCTTCCCCGCGCCTCGGTCGAAGAGTGCTACACTCAAATAATCGCCGACCTCACCGCCGCAAAGTCGCTCCTTGCCGGATTCGAACGCGAAGGACTGTGGATCATCAACCGCGACGTGGTGTCGGGCATGCTGGCGCGCGTCCGTCAGGTAACGGGCAACTGGAGCGAAGCTCTCGCCGAAGCCTCCGCCGTGTACGAAAAATACAGCAGCCTGATGACCCGCGACGAATACCGCAGCGGATTCGACGACGTTATCAGCAACGGTTACAGGGAGGTTGTCTGGGCGGTAAAGTTCACCGACACCGACAATGCAGGCGGAGCGACGCAATACAATTTCTGGTTCAATCAGGACGAGTCCTACGGCGAGGGAATGACCGACGGCCCGATCTACGCCTTCCTCTCGTTCTTCGCCGCGCCGGAATACGTGGCTCTGTTCGAGGAAACCGACGACCGCTATATGTTCTACAAACGCTCGTGGAACCCGAGTGCCCAGATCAATACCAAATGGGCTTGCGACAAGTGGAAACATTACGGCGACGCTGGCGGAGCGAAACAGGGCAACACCCGTCCCGAAGTCCCTCTGATGCGCGGCTCCGAAATGCTGCTGATAATGGCGGAAGCCTCGGCGCATCTCGGCAACGGCAAGGCTCTCGAATATCTCAACCGTCTGCAAGCGGCGCGCAACGTCAGGAATTTGACTGCTGCGACCTCCGGCGACGCTCTACTCGAAGCCATCTATGTCGAGCGACGCAAGGAGTTGCTGGGCGAAGGCGTTACGGGCATGTACGACCTGATGCGCCTCCAAAAGCCCCTCGTTCGTTACGGCGAGTGGACGGGACACGAGGCCGGACATTATTCGTGGGGACTGAAAAACCTGAACGAGTATAATCCCGCCGCCGCACAGCCCTACGGCACCTATCCCTCCAACGACTATCGCTTTATATGCCAGATTCCGGAACGCGAAATAGCTTACAACGAAGCTCTGACGGAAAAAGACCAGAACCCGTTCAGCGGAAGATAAATTTAATTGTTAATTGTTAATTGTTAATTGTTAATGCCTGTCGGACGGGTGGAGTGAAACGGCAATTAGTGGTTAGTGATTAGTGGTTAGAGCCTGTCGGACGGGTGGAGTGAGACGGAGATACTGAGCCGGCAGGCACTAACCACTAACCACTAACCACTAATTAAAGTGTCGCCCTAGCGGGGCTTGGCGTATCCGGGCTTTGGTCGGCTTCGGTCGATTTCGGTCGACCGAAGTCGACCAAAGTCGACCAAAGCCGACCAAAGCCGACCGAAGCCGACCTAAGCCGACCAAAGCCGACCGAAGCCGATCGAAGCCGCGACAATAAAACGCGGTGCCGAAGATGCGGCATGGCGCGTCTCTACAAAGGACGTGCTGCAAATTGCTGCGTAAGCCAAGCCCCGCAGGGGCGACACTTTATTAACCGCCTGCGTAAGCTGGCGGACAGGAACACGCGCGCTCTGACTGAAAGCCCCGCAGGGACGACACTTTAATTAATTGATAATTGTTAATTGTTAATGCCTGTCGGCTCAGTGTCTCCGTCTCCCTCCACCCGTCCGACAGGCATTAACAATTAACAATTAACAATTAACAATTAACAATTAACCATTAATCACTAACGTTATTTTCTTTCCGAATCCAAGTCGATTGTCGGTCAATTTCACGTATGTCATTTTGAGCAGCCATATTTCGGCATCCGACAGCACGGCGTAGGGGAATCGCTTGAGATAAGTAAGCCGTGCCTTGAGTTTGTCTTTACCCGACAGTTCGATTACCGTGCCGCAAAACTGCAATCCTCGTATTTGACCGACAGTTTCGGTTTCGAGAACTATCGAGCCTGCCACGACGGGGTTGAGCAGAGCTTCGGCAATATGTCGTGTTTTTCTGTCGGAGATGAACACGAGCGACGGACGGTCGTCCGCAATAGCGTAGAACAGATTGGCGCAATAGGGCGTTGAATCGATGCAGGTTGCTATTGTCATTACGTGATGTTCTCTTATGAACTTAAGTATGTGTTCCAATTTACGCGCATTTTAAATTAAGCGGGACAAAGGTAGTATTTATAATGGGGTATAGGGTGGGGTGTCCGAAATACGGGGACAAATCTTAAAATCTTCCTCCCTGCTTTCACCGCGTTGCGGTGTTTTTTTATAAACGCGGAGGGCGCAGAGGCTTCGCGGAGAACGCAAGGGCTTCGCGTCCTTTGCGCTGTGTGTGTGTCGCAAAGGACGCGAAGCCCTTGCGCTCTCTGCGAAGCCTCTGCGTCCTTAGCGTTTATAAAAAAACACCGCAACGCGGTGAAAAACGGGAGGAAGATTTTAAGACTTGCCCCCGTATTTTGGACACCCCACCCGCAGGTCAATTCTTAATTCTTAATTCTTAATTTTTAATTTTATAAGAGATTGACAGCGACAGCATCAACTGCGTTGAATTAAGATAGGCGTTGTTTTGTCCGGGGATGATGGGGTCTCTCAGAAACGAGAAATTGTAGTGATAGCGGGCTTCCGCCTGAATTTCAAATGAGGCTATTGTTATGCCCACGCCGCCGCCGCCCGCTATGCCGTATTCAAAACGTCGGTCGTATTCGCCGAATGTGTGCGGGGTTGGAGCGGAGGCGCCCTGAAGCTGCGAACTGCGACTGAGAATGTAGCCGACAGTCGCTCCGCCTGTCAGATACGGACGAAAGACGCCGAGACGCACGAAGCCTTGCGCCATGAGCGGCAGTTCAAAGGCGGTGATGCGTTCGGTGATTTCGGGGGTCATTGTCGCGGTGTCGGTTTCGCGAACGAAGCCCTTGCGAATGTAGTTGGCTTCGACCTGAATTGCTGCGAACTCTTTGTGTTCGTAGCGATAAAACAGTCCGGGACTGATGAACGCGGGCAGACCTCGTTTCTTGAAATCCGGCACGGCATCGACCGACGTCAATCCGAAGGCGGCTTTCGCGCCGACGTGGCTTTGAGCGCCAGCGCCGGTCGCGAAGCAGACAACGGTACAGGCAATAAGCGCAACGCGCGCGACGCGCGCGAACGACGCTGCTTTAGCCCGATGTTCAGACACCCTGTTTGCCGGAGGTTTCAACCGATTTGTCGATTTTTTTGATTAATCCCTGCAACACGCTGCCCGGTCCGAGTTCGACGAACGAAACCGCGCCGTCGGCTATCATGTTCTGCACCGATTGCGTCCAGCGTACCGGAGCGGTGAGCTGCGTCACGAGATTCAGTTTAATCTGTTTCGGGTCGGAACAGGGGTTTGCGTCAACATTCTGATAAATCGGGCAAAGCGGCGCGGCAAACACCGTTGCGCCGATAGCCTCTTCGAGTTCCAGCCTTGCGGGTTCCATCAGCGGCGAATGGAACCCGCCGCCGACGGGCAGAAGCATGGCGCGCTTGGCGCCGGCAGCCTTAAGTTTTGCACATGCGGCTTCGACAGCGGCTAAGGCGCCGGAGATAACTATCTGTCCGGGGCAATTGTAATTTGCGGGTACCGCCACGCCTTCCGTTTCGCTGCAAATCCGTTCCACCGTTGCGTCGTCGAGACCGAGCACGGCGGCCATCGTCGAAGCCTGCAACTCGCAAGCCCGCTGCATGGCTTGAGCGCGAGCGGCTACCAGTCTCAATCCGTTGTCGAACTCCAGCGCTCCGGCGGCAACGAGAGCCGAGAACTCGCCCAGAGAATGACCGGCAACCATATCAGGCTTAAAATCGGGGTAGATTTTTGCCGTTATCACCGAATGAAGAAAAACGGCGGGCTGAGTAACCTTAGTTTGTTTAAGATCATCCTCCGAACCGTCGAACATCACGTCAGTAATCCTGAAACCCAGAATATCATTCGCTTGCTCGAACAGCTCCCTTGCAACCGGAGATTCGTACAAATCTTTTCCCATTCCGGGAAATTGCGCTCCCTGACCGGGAAATACAAATGCTTTTGCTTTCATTTATCCTTAAAATATTTTAA
>JAITHX010000116.1 GCA_031279735.1 Prevotellaceae bacterium | reverse complement strand
TATTTTCTCAACACGGTCAATCCCAATCACACGTTCAGGCAAAAACTCGAAAAACTGTTTGCGAAGTATCCCAATGTGGACAGGGCGGCAATGGGTTTTCCCGCCGGCTGGCACAGCGAGCCGCTCTGGACGGAAACGTAATTATCTTATCATACAATAACTTAATATGAACCTGTTTTCTCACAATTATTATCGTTATCTTTACGACGAATTTTAAAAATATTAGGGATATGACAGGTTATTTGGACACTAAAAATGATTTGACGTTCAAGCGGGTGTTCGGAGATCATCCGCGCTTGTGCATGAGCTTGCTGAACAATATGCTTCCTCTGGAGGGGGAACAAAAGATCGTTTCGCTGGAATATCTTCCGGCGGAACTGGTGCCGGATCATCCGAATAAACGTAAATTTTACCCGAATACCGAAACAGTTGCTTATACAATCGACGGCGAAGCCCTTACAGGCGAACGGTACCGAACAAGAGTAAACGCCGGCATTGAGCAATGCATGAACGGCGAAAGCATAAGTCTTGAAGATTTAAGCAAGGAGTTAGGTTACGATTATGGAGACTTATAAATCAATTGCAAAATGAAAACAAAGTCATTTTCCGACTATAAATCGGATGTCGCCAATTGGATAACATTGGTGAATGGAGAATACTATCCCGATATTTTGAAAGATGCCTGCACCTTGTATAAACCTGTTTTGGCACTGTTTGGACAACTTGTGAAATCCTCCGAGTCTTCTTCTCGATTGTTTTTTGAAATCACAGAAATTCAGGAGACTTGGATGCGAGTTCAATTATTAAGGGTTTTTAAACGATATGTTTGTCCAGCCTTACCTGTTGAAATGACAAAACGCAAAACAAAAGCAATAGAATTTGAAAAAAAATTCGCCAATCAATTTCGTCCAATCAATGAGGTGCAGAAAGCGTTCGACAGTCGTCTCCCGTGTGACGAGGCAATGTGTGCTTTGCTTTGGGAATACAAAGACAGAGGCAAAAAAGGATACGATCTAACGGAACGCTTTTTTGAGCTTTTTCGCAGCAGTTTCGCAGAATTTCAAATAATAGGACCAGAAAGAGCGGGGAAAGACATTTTGATGAAAGAGATTTTCACCGACTATCCAAACCCTAATCGTCCTGTTGATTTTGTAATTAAAGATAAGAACGAAATTCTTGCAGTCGGGTTGGCTCGTTATGATTCCGACAGAGGCGGAGCGCAGGAAGACGACCGCACAGGCGGTTACTCGAATTGTGCCAACGAGTTTTTAGGCTACGCAAAAAAGAAGGGGTTAAACACTAAACTTATATTTATAAATGATGGACCCGGCTTGCTATTAGGTTCCATGTGGAATGATTATGCCGCTTTGGAAAAAAGCTGGAAAGGCAAAATTATGGTACTTACCTTGCGAATGGTAACGGAACGAATTACTAAGGAATGGTTAACAGTTAAAATGTAAAAATTATGGCGACAGGCGTTTCTAAAACCAAGTGGAATGGCGACTTGCAAGCAATTGTCCGAGATAACGAACAACTTGCTTATCGCCCGATATGGCAAAACGGCAATGATGAAAATCGCTTGTACTACGGCGATAATCTGACTGTCATGAACGATTTGCTGAAAGACGGCAGCGTCAGAGGGAGAATCCGTCTTATTTATATCGACCCGCCTTATGCTACCAACAGCGTTTTTCAAACACGCAAACGGCAGGACGCCTACACCGATCTTTTAACAGGCGAAGAATATGTTGATTTTATGCGTAAAAGATTGCTTTTGATGAAGGAGCTGCTGTCCATAGACGGTTCCGTTTACGTGCACTTGGACAATAAAATGGTTTTTCACATAAAGGTTTTGATGGACGAAATTTTCGGGGCGGGCAATTTTCGCGGCATGATTACCCGGAAAAAGTGCAAGTCGAAAAATTTCACTAAAAACTCATTCGGGAATATTTCGGACTATATATTGTTTTATACGAAATCAAATAATTATGTTTGGAATAAACAGTACGAGCAATGGACGGACGAAAAAATATTGAAAGAATATCCGTTTATTGAAGAAGCGACGGACAGGCGCTACAAACGGGTTCCGATTCATGCGCCCGGAACGCGAAACGGCGAAACAGGTAAAATGTGGCGGGGAATGTTGCCGCCCGAAGGAAAACACTGGCAATTTACACCCGACAAATTGGACGAATTAGACCGAAACGGTGAAATTTACTGGAGTTCTACGGGCAACCCGCGCCGGAAAGTTTATCTGGACGAAAGCAACGGAATCGCTTTGCAGGATATTTGGCTTGATTATTTGGATATTAATAACCAGAATACGCAAACGACAGGCTACCCGACGGAAAAAAATATTGACATGTTAAAGCGGATAATTTTATCTTCTTCAAACAAAAGCGATTTGATTATGGATTGTTTTGCGGGGTCGGGAACAACGCTCGTTGCGGCAGACGAGCTGGAGCGCAATTGGATAGGCGCGGACATGGGCGCCGAAGCGATTAAAGTGATGTTAAATCGCTTTCAAAACGGCACTCAAACGCTTGACGAGCATATAAACAGCAGGAAAAAAACTCAAATTAACAAAACCGCATCTCATTTAATCGGCAATTACACCATTTATGCGAATGGAAATTATTCGGAAGGAGAATTTAATTTGCCAATTCTTAATTTATTATCATGAAGCACGCATTTATTTTTTTCACTCTGTCCCTCTTGTCGCTCGAAGTCCGCGCCTTGCCGCGCAACGATTCGGTGAAGGTGGTCAAGGGGCAGGTGAGCGACTATTACATCTCGACCGCCAAACCCGCAACGACGGAAGGATATGTGACCGACGAAAACGGCGCGCCACTGCACGGAGCAACGGTGATGCCTCTCGCAAGTCCCGTCCACTGCAACTCCCGCGCCGACGGCTATTTCAGTCTCGCCGTCGGAAAACACGACTCGGTGCTGATGATCTATTACCCCGGCAAGGAAATAGAGCGCTTCAATTTCCGCCGCAGCGCCGGAAAGCCCCGCATCCGGCTGTCGCCTCTGCGCGAGAGCGCCGCCCTCATCGCTCCCGCAGTCCCCGTCGCCCGCGCAACCCGCTGGTTCGACCCGAAGAACGACAATCCCGACACGTACTGCAACCCCGTAAACATGGGCTACGATTTCCGATGCTACCTGAACGACGTGGTGCGAAACGGCTCGTTCCGCTCGACCGCCGACCCTCTAATCGTGCTGTACAAGGACGAATACTATCTGTTTTCGACCAATCAGGCGGGATTCTTTCTGTCGCGCGATCTGAGTCGATGGGAGTTCGTTTACGCAAGTTTCCAACGCTTCCCTACCGACGACGACCTTTGCGCTCCGGCGGCGTTCGTCAGGGGCGACACGCTGTTCTACACCGGCTCGACCTACGCCGGAATGCCCGTGTGGTACTCGACCGACCCGAAAAGCGGACGATTCAAACGCTACGTCGAAAAGACCGTGCTTCCGAGCTGGGATCCGGGATTTCTGGAGGACGACGACGGACGGCTGTACATGTACTACGGTTCGAGCAACGAATACCCGCTCAAGGGCGTAGAACTCAGTCGCCATGGATTCTATCCCGTCGGCAGAATAGAGGAGCTGATGTCGCTGCACCCAGCCCGGCACGGCTGGGAACGATTCGGCATGAACAACGACGACAGTCTGACACTCGCGCCGTTCACCGAAGGAGCGTGGATGACCAAGCATCGCGGCAAATACTATCTGCAATACGGAGCGCCGGGTACGGAATTTAAAGTGTATGCCGACGGAGTTTACGTGTCGGACAAGCCGCTCGGACCCTTCGTCTATCAACAGCACAACCCGATGAGCTACAAACCGGGCGGCTTCGTGCTCGGAGCGGGACACGGAGGAACGTTCGCCGACCGGTTCGGCAACTACTGGCATGTAGCCACCTGCATGTTGTCGCTCAAATACAAGTTCGAGCGACGCATAGCGCTCTATCCTGCCGGATTCGACGACGACGGGGTGATGTACTGCAACACGGCTTTCGGCGACTATCCCTGTCGCACCCCGCGCGGCAAAGCCGACCACACCAAAAGCCGCTTCACCGGCTGGATGCTGCTCTCCTACGGCAAGCGAATGACCGCCTCGTCGAGCGACGGCGAACATCTCCCGCAAAACGCATCCGACGAAAACATCCGCACCTACTGGAGCGCGGCAAGCGACAAACGCGGCGAATGGCTGCAAATGGACCTCGGAGCAACGAAAGAGGTGCGCGCCATTCAGATAAACTACTACGACCATAAGGCTACGCAGTACAACAAGGCGATGGACATCTATCACCAATACCGCGTCCTCCACTCGCTCGACGGCGAAGCATGGGAACTGCTCATCGACAAAAGCGACAACGACACCGACGTCCCCCACGACTACGTTCAACTCCGCGAACCCGTCAGCACCCGTTACCTGAAACTGGAAAACATACATGCGGCGGCGGGTCACTTCGCCCTGAGCGACCTGAGAGTATTCGGCAGCGCCGGCGGAAGTCCGCCCCCGAAAGTAAGCTCGTTCAAAGTGAACCGCTCGACTTCCGACCCGCGAAACGCCCTGATCACATGGGATAAGGCAGGCGACGCCTACGGTTACAACATCTACTATGGCGTTCATCCCGACAAACTCTACAACTGCATCACCGTAAACGGCGCCACAAGCTACGACTTCAGAGGACTCGACGTCGATACACAGTATTATTTCGCGATAGAGGCGCTTAATGAAAATTATGAATTATGAATTATGAATTGCCTGACGGACGCGGGGAGGATTATGGATGGTGTCTCAAATCGTATGATTCGCGATAATAAGGGATGTCGAATAAATAACTTAGGTACTACTGGGAATTGTGTGGAAAAGCCATAAAACCCTTATTTTTCAAAGTGCCCTTAGCAGCCTCCGGACAGCATATATTCACCCTTATTCCCTTATTAAAGGACTGTGCGGCTCTTCACCGCGTCGCGGTGTTTTTTTACCGCAAGGGGCGCAGAGG
>JAITHX010000090.1 GCA_031279735.1 Prevotellaceae bacterium | reverse complement strand
TTTGGGTTTTGTGGTTTGTGGTTAGTGGTTCGTGGTTAGTCCCTCCCGGCCCGGCGGCGGGTCCCGGAGATCCTGACCCGCAGCCAAAAACCACAAACCACTAACCACTAACCACTAACCACTAATCACTAATCACTAACCACTAACCACTAACCACTAACCACTAACCACTAACCACTAACCACTAATCACTAACCACTAACCACTAATCACTAACCACTAATTTGTCTATTCGGGAAAATCAATATACCTTTGCAACCCTAATCACCAAAAAGGATATTTAAATTTATAATGGAAGCATTTGAAAAAGATTTGAAAGAGGGAACAATTAAAATAAGCGAGGTATCGCACAGAGGGCGCGGGGGAGTATTCACGACTGAATCACAATATTAATTTCATGCGATTCAAAATCATTCTGCAAGTTAACGCTGCGGCGTTCGGCAATCTTTTGCCGCTGAACTATCAGTATGAACTGAGTTCTTTCATCTATCACGCTATTGCGCAAGCCGACATGGATTATGCAACTTGGCTTCACGAAAACGGATTCAGATTCAACGGACGACCGTTTAAACTGTTTACGTTCTCCAACCTTCTTGTTCCGAAATACGCTATCGACCGTGAACGCAGCTGCATGAGCATCGAAAGCGAACGTGTTGAATGGCTCGTGTCGTTTCTTCCCGAAACTTCAACGGACAAATTCATCTTCGGACTGTTTTCCGACCGCGTGTTTCGGATAGGCGACAAACGTGCCTCCGTCCAATTCCGCACGGAACGAATCGTCGCCGTGCCCGAACCCGCTTTTGAACGCAAAATGAGTTTCGGCTCTCTCGCTCCCGTCTGTATTCCGTTTCGTTCCTGCGCTCAGCGCTACGCAACATATCTTGCGCCCGACCGTCCGGAGGCGCCCGCCATAGTTCTGACCAATTTGCTGAACAAATACCGCACGTTCTACGGCAAGCACTTTGAAGGCGACACGGGCGATTTTGACTTGAGGGTAGTCAGCCGTCCGAAGGCAAAACTGATTGCCGTTAAAAAGGGAACGCCGGAAGCGTCCAACATACGCGGATATATGTTCGACTTCGAAATGACGGCTCCGAAGGAACTGATGAAAATCATGTTTGAATGTGGCATCGGACATAAAAACAGCATGGGATTCGGAATGGTTAAGGTGACTTGAACGACGCCGCAAAATCCGTTTCTTAATTGTACTTTTGTTTCTGTTTTAATAATAAATATTTGAACGATGAATATAAAAAAGACACTATTGTACTTGCTTGCGACGATTCTGTCCGTCGCCGGAGCGAGAGCCGACGAAGGAATGTGGCTGCTGCCGCTTATCAGAGAACTGAATATCGGCGACATGAAAAAAGCAGGCTGCAAACTCTCGGCGGAAGACATTTACAGTATCAATTCCTCCAGTCTTAAGGATGCAGTTGCGATTTTCGGCGGCGGATGCACCGGCGAAATAATCTCTTCGCAGGGACTGCTGCTCACCAATCATCACTGCGGCTACAGCTCCATTCAGCAGCACAGCAGCGTGGAACACGACTATCTCAAAAACGGCTTCTGGGCTAAGTCGAAAGCCGACGAACTCCCGACGCCCGGACTGACTGTCCGGTTTCTCGAACGAATCGAAGAGGTTACTCACCTGATTCTGCCCGAAGCTAACAGCCTGCCCGAAGCCAAACGCGCCAAGACGGTCGCCCGACTGTCGGACAGCATAGCGAAACATGCCGCCGACAGCGCGTACTATATGCGCGCGCAGGTTGTGTCGATGTTCGGAGGCAACCGCTACTTTCTGGCGATCTACAAAATCTATTCGGATGTCAGGATGGTGGGCGCGCCGCCTTCGTCGATAGGAAAGTTCGGCGCCGACACCGACAACTGGATGTGGCCCCGACACACCGGCGACTTCGCCCTCTTTCGCGTCTATACCGACCCCGCAGGCAAGCCCGCCGAATACGCGCCCGGAAACATCCCGCTGAAACCCCGCCGTCATCTCGCCGTTTCGCTGAAAGGATACTCGGAAAACGATTTCGCAATGGTGCTCGGATTCCCCGGCACCACACACCGCTACATGACCTCGTGGGAAGTGGACGAACGAATGTCCACAAGCAACGCCATCAGAATACAGGTGCGGGGAATACGCCAGAAACTGATGATGGAGGACATGCGCGCCGACCCGAATGTGAGAATCAAATATGCAGTGAAATACAGTTCGTCGAGCAACTACTGGAAAAATTCCATCGGAATGAATCGGGCGCTCAGGCGGCTCGACATCATAAAACAGAAACAGACGCAGGAACGCGAATTTGCCGACTGGACAAACAGCGACCCGAAGCGGCGCGAAGCCTTCGGCGAAGCGCTCTCGCTCGTCGAATCGTCAATGAAGGCTAACCGGCAAATCGCCGCCGCTTCCATGTATCTGTCCGAAACTCTGCTGCGCGGCAGCGAACTGACAGGCTTCGCGGTGACTTTCGCTCCGCTCTACGGACTGCTCAAAAAAAACACCGCAACCGATGCCGAAATTAAAACCGAAGCCGACAAGCTGAGGAAAAGCGCCGATAAGTTCTTCAAAAACTACAACCTTCCCACCGACAGGAAGATTTCGGCGGAAATGTTCAAACTCTATTTCAACAGCGTGGAAAAGGAATGGCGCGCCGAGATTTTCAACCGCGCAAACGACAAGCACGCCGGCGACTTTGAACGATACGCCGAAGAACTGTTTGCCGCAACTTTCCTGCTCGACAGAGAGAAACTCGACCTGTTTCTGGACAATCCCTCGCTCGACGCCCTCGAAGCCGACCCCGCAATACAGCTCGAACGCTCGGTGAACGAACGACGGAACGCGCTGAACAAAGCCGGCGAATCGAACACTCTCCGATTCAACGAAGGACACCGACGATACGTTGCCGGACTGACAGAAATGCACCGCGGCAAACGCCCCGTGTATCCCGACGCTAATTTCACAATGAGAATGACCTACGGAAAAATATCCGGCTACAGCCCCGCCGACGCCTCGCATTTCGACTACCTGACAACCGCAGCCGGAATACTCGAAAAAGAAGATGCCGACAATCCGGAATTTGAAGTGCCCGACAAACTGAAACAGCTCGTCAAAACACGCGACTTCGGCAACTATGCCATGAAGGACGGACGTTTGCCCGTGTGCTTCATCTTCACCGGCGACATCACCGGCGGAAACTCCGGCAGCCCCGTCCTCAACGCGCGGGGCGAACTCATAGGAACTGCGTTCGACGGAAACTGGGAAGCCATGAGCGGCGACATTGCCTTTGAACCCGAAATGCAGCGATGCATCAGCGTGGACATCCGATACACGCTGTTTGTGATAGAAAAGTTTGCCGGCGCCGGATACCTTGTGGACGAAATGACAATAGCGAAATAACAATAAACTTGAATACACGACAATGAAAAGTGAAGAAAAAAAGAAAAGAACCTCTCCGCAATGGATTGGCAGCTTGGAGAACAACGAAGTATTCGTGTTCGGAAGCAACCTCGACGGATTTCACGGCGGAGGCGCGGCGAACGTCGCATTGAAATGGGGCGCAGTATGGGGACAGGGCACCGGATTGCAGGGCAAAACCTACGCCATCCCCACAATGTTCGAAAGCGCGGACGAGATTCGTCCTTACGCCGACGAATTTATAGAGTTCGCCAAAGCGCATCCCGAACTGAACTTTCTCGTAACCGAAATAGGTTGCGGAATAGCCGGATTCACAGCAGAGGAAATAGCTCCGCTCTTTGCCCGCGCCGTAGAAGAGGATGTGGAAAACATCTTCCTCCCGGAACGTTTTCATTCGGTTATCTAACCGCCCCCGCCATGTACTACGTTATACGAAACGGCAGACAATTCGGTCCCTATTCGGCTGATGCGCTGCTGCAATACGTGGAGGACGGAAAAATTTTGAAACGGGACGCCGCTTGTCCCGTTTCAAACCCGGGCGATATACGAACCGTCGGATGGTTTCTGCGCTCCGACGGCATGAACGTGAAGGTACGGCACGCCGGCTCCATAGTCGAACAACTGAAAGACATAGGCAGCGAACTGATAGTTCCGCGCGATGTGTTTCTGTGGAAGGAAATAAAGAAGGACAGCAGACTGCTGTGGCTCGCGCTGCTCGGACTTGCGCCTGCCTTCCTGATTCGCTTCTTCTCCGCTACGCCCGTCGTTACATTCTACGTCATTTCGCTCTACTTCTCCATTATCTGGGGTCTCTTCTTTTTCCATTTCTTCAAAACGCCGCAAATCCAGACAAAAACCACCGTAGGACTGTTCTTCGTCCTGCAAGTGTTCGTGTTCGTGATATGGGACGTTCTGAGATTGCCCGCGTGGCCCGGAATCAGCCAGCTCTACGGTTTAGTGTACAGCGAAAATATTGTCGCGCGATTCGCGGGATTCGTGTTCGGAGTGGGACTGCTGGAAGAATCCGTAAAGGCATTGCCGCTGTTTTTGATTCTGCACAGGGCAAAAGAACCCTACATACCGCAGTCGCTCGTGTTCTACGGACTGATGTCGGGCATAGCGTTCGGCGTGTTCGAAGGCGTTCAATACCAGATGACGGTAAACACCGGACTGGACTACTCCAATGCATTCTTCATGAACGTGGCAAGACTGACAAGCCTCCCGTTTCTGCACGCTATATGGGCGGGAATGGCAGGCTATTTCATCGCTTTCGCCAACCTTTATCCGAAATACCGCATGTCGCTCTATTTTCTGGCGATATTCATCCCCGCCCTCATCCACGGCGGATACGATACGATGGGCTGGTCGCTTCCCGGACTGCTGCTGACTCTGATGAGCGTAGTGCTGCTGATGAGCTACCTGAAACAGGGCGTAAATTATCAGTCCAAACTGTCGAAATAATTGATAATTGATAATTGATAATTGATAACTATAATAAAAATATGAGTACTGAATTAATAATTCTTCTTATTGCGGCGGGAGTTCTGCTCTTGTCGTACATGATTATTTACAACAATCTGGTGTCGAAAAAAAATCAGACCGAATATGCCGACGGCGCCGTGAACGCAATGTTCAAAAAACGCTACGACCTGATACCGAACCTCGCGGCAACTGTGAAACAATACATGCGGCACGAGAGAGAATTGCTGGAAAAACTTGCGGCGCTGCGCTCCGGCAACATCCCCGCCGGCGACCCCGACCGAATGAGAGAATGGGAACAGAGCTACCAGGACGCCATGAAATCGTTCAGACTGACAGTGGAAAACTATCCCGACCTGAAAGCCGGCCAACAGTTCCTTAATCTGCAAGCGTCGCTTAACGAATGTGAAGCCCAGCTTGCCGCAGCGCGAAGAACCAGCAACGCCGCTGTGACCGCATACAACAATGCTCTGGAAATGTTCCCCTCCAACATCGTTGCTTCCTTTATGAAATATCAGCGGAAGAATGTGACGGAGGCTTCGACGCAGGAACGGCAAAACCCGAACGTAGGCGATTTATTTCAATAGCGCGTATGGAAGAACTCGAGCGGGTGCGGCTTAGGCTGAACAGACGGAAAAGAAACATGATAATACTGTGCGCTGTCGTGATTGCTGCCGCGGCGGCTGTGGCGTTCGGCGGCGCGGGCGGCGACGTTTTAGGCGACGAATATGTTTTGATTGCCCTTATCGTGCCGGCGATTGCAGTTGGAGCGTGCCTGCTGATTTATTCCTTCGGCAAAAGAAAGTTTCAGCAGCTGTTTCGCGAAAAGATAGTGCGGAATTTTGTCGAATCTCTGCTGCAAAACGGATATTACAATCCTCTCAAATTCCATTCGCTGAACGAATACTACGAATCCCTGCTCTATCCCGCGCACGTTGACCGATTCAAAGGCGCAAACTACGCGAGCGGCAAATACGAAAAAACGCAACTCTCGTTTTCGTTCCTCCATACCGAATACGAAAAGGTGGAACACACGAAGAACGGCACGAGAAAAAGACGCCACACTATATTTAAAGGCGTGTTTCTATGCGCCGACTGCAACAAAAATTTCTCTGCGGCTACGGTTGTGCTGCCCGACTTCGCCGAAAAATACTTCGGCGGATTCGGCAAATGGCTGCAACGGACAGCCGGCAACGCTGCCGGTCAAATGGTTTACATGGAGAATCCCGATTTTGAAAAAGCTTTTGCCGTCTATTCCGCCGACCCTGTGGAAGCACGCTATCTGATTACCCCGAAAATGCAGGAGGATATCCTGAGAATAAAGAAATTTCTGGGAAAGGACGTGCGCTTCTCTTTCGTCAACAGCAAGGTCTTTGTGGCGATAAGCCGCGACGACTTGTTCAAAGTCAACCCCTCGCTTTCCTTCGCCAAGCCCGAAACTCTCGATTTCTATATGAAGGATATGTTCGACCTGCTCTCCGTAGTGAAAATGCTCGACCTGAACGTCAGAATATGGGGAAAGTCATGAATTATGAATTATAAATTATGAATTATGAATTGCCCTGCGGAAAATTAAGAATTAAGAATTAAGAATTACCCTGCGGAAAATTAAGAATTAAGAATTAAGAATTGCCCTGCGGAAAATTAAGAATTAAGAATTAAGAATTAAGAATTGCCCTGCGGAAAATTAAGAATTAAGAATTAAGAATTAAGAATTGCCTAACGGACGCGGGGAGAATTATGAACTGTCCGACTTTCCGTCAGGCAATTCTTAATTCTTAATTTTTAATTCTTAATTTTTAAGGTTCTACTGGGAATTGTGTGGAAAAGTCATAAAACCCTTATTTTTCAAAGTGTCTTTAGTAGCCTCCGGACCGCATTCACCCTTGTTCCCTTATTAAGGGATTGTGCGGTTATTCACCGCGTCGCGGTGTTTTTTCACCGCAGAGGACGCAGAGGCTTCGCAGGGGGCGCAGAGGCTTCGCGTCCTTTGCGCAAGGTCGCTGGAGGTTGCGGATCAAGACCGGCGCCGGCACTCTTCGCAAAGGACGCGAAGCCCTTGCGCCCTTTGCGAAGCCTCTGCGCCCCTTGCGTTACAAAAACACCGCAACGCGGTGAAAAAACACGCAA
>JAITHX010000071.1 GCA_031279735.1 Prevotellaceae bacterium | reverse complement strand
GGAAACATCACCGAAGACACCCGCGTGTTTGCTCCGAACGACACCGAAGTGTCCTACGAAAACTACAAGCGCAGAACTTCGGAAACCCAGCAGACAAGTCTCTTCCTCCGCAGCAAAACGTTCATCAAACTGCGCGAACTTTCGATATCATACGCGATACCGAAAACGATCTACAGCAAACTCGGCATGAAAGGCGCAAACGTAGCACTCACCGGACAGAACCTGTTCGTATGGAACAAGGACGTGCGTTTCTCCGACATCGACTCCGAATCGGAAACCATCAATTCTCCGTCCATACGCTACGTTGGCGTAAACATCAAGTTGAATTTTTAAAAACAGTTTAATCATGAAAAGAATATATTATTGTATCGCGGCTATCGTTCTGACGGCGTCTCAGGCTTGCAGCCATTTCGACGAAATCAACTCGAATCCCAACGCCACCACGAGTTCAACCTCCTCCATGCTGGCAACGAAACAAATCAAGGACATGATGGCGAAACCGGCAAACAAGGGCTACTCTTACGACCACATGCTGAGCAAACACATCGCATGGGGCGAAGCGCAGGACGACGTGCAGTATAACCGTATTTCAAGAACAGGAATGGGCGTTTATATGAGTTTGACCAACTGTTTGAAGATGGTTGAAGCGGCTAACGACGTTCACAAAGAGTCATATCAGGGTCTTGCTCTGTTTATAAAAGCCTACCGGCTGTTTGATCTCTCGCTCTCGCTGGGCGACATCCCGTATTCCGAAGCGATGAAAGGCGAAGAAGGCGTAGCGAAACCGAAATACGACACGCAAAAGGACGTTATGAAACATATTCTCGACGACCTTGATGCGGCATACCGACATTTCTCGACCGCCACCCGCAAATTCGACGGCGACGTCGTATATGGAGGCGATCCCGAAAAATGGAAAATCGCCACATCGGTATTTCAACTGAAAGTGCTGCTCAATCTTTCACGGAAGGAATCCGACGCCGAGCTGAACATCAAACAGCGCTTTGCGAAAATCCTTGCCGAACGTCAGCTGATGACGTCCAACGCCGACAATTTCCAGCTGGTGTTCGCCAACACCGCTTCGCAGAAGTATCCGACGCACACCTCAATAAACAATTTCCACAGCTATCCGGAAATGACCGTCATGCTCATCGATTCGCTGAAACGGCACGGCGACTACCGCATGTTCCACTATGCTCAGCCCGCCCGTGCTAAAACCGAAGCCGACATCGCCGCCAGCGAATGGGACGCATATCTCGGCGTGGATCCTTCGCGTCCGTTCGACGAACTCGGAACCCTGTTCACCACCGGCAGCATATCCAACATGAACGCACGCTACTACGAACTGGAAGCCTGTCAGCCGCTCATCCGCATCGGCTATGCCGAACAGAATTTCATACTCGCCGAAGCCTGTCTGCGCGGCTGGATTTCGGGCAACGCCAGCCAGTACTACCTGAGAGGCATCGAAGCAAGCATGAAGTTCACGGCAAGCAACACGCCCGACAACGCCAAATATCATCACGACAGGAAAATGACCGACGACTACATTCAGGGTTTTCTCGCCACTCCCGCAATTCAGCTGACATCCGGCGCCGCAGCGTTCGAGAGCAATCTGAACAAAATCATCATGCAGAAATACATCGACAAGTTCATGCACTACACCTACGACTGCTACTACGAATACCGCCGTACCGGATACCCGCGCCTGCCCGTCAATCCAGCCACCAATCTGAACACGAAGCCCGACCGCATGCCCGTGCGCTGGATGTACGAGCAACGCGAATACGACTACAATCGTGAAAACGTCGAGGAAGCCGTCAAACGGCAGTTCAACGGCAACGACGACGTGAACGAACTGATGTGGATACTCAAATAGTTACGGTTGTTATACTGCGGCTGCCCGAAAAATGTGTTGCAAACGTTGAACAAATGTGAAACAATATGCGTTTATATGCACACGGAGAATAAATTTTATACTTCTTGATTCATAGAAATTTTTAGTTTAAGTGAGGAGGCTGTCCTAACGAGGCAGCCTCTTTTTTAGGAGTTTGCCGCGAGAAGCAACAAAATCCTTTCTTCGAAAAAAGAAAGTTATCTTTGCAGCGAATTTATTTTTTATATGCAAAAATATGGAAACAACATTAGACGATGAAACCCGCAACAAGATTCGTTATCTGAATTTCATAATCATTCAGTTTGCGCGAGGCTTCAAGATGCTTATTCCCGAAGCGTTCCATTATCTCGACCAATATGGAGGACTTGATTTCCTGAACGAACATTATGAATACGAACATACGCAGTCGGAACACAATACCTGTATGACTTTGTTCAGAGTATGCTGCAAAAATGGAGGCTGGCTGACATGAAAGTATTTCACGGCAGCGATATTCGCATCGAAAAGGTAAACATGCGCACCGGCGAGCAATGGATATAGCCGCCGAACATGGCGCGCGTCCGATTGTTACCGAATTTGGGTGGTGATGCAAAAAGTATGCTGATATAAAGGCTTTATTATATGTTATTTGACTGGTGTTTTTGGAATTTGCACACACAAATTTCGTTTTAAGGGATGTGTTATAAATAACTTATAAAGGATGCAGTTCGGGTTTTTAGCACACAGATGACACAGATGACACAGATTTACGCGGATTTGAATCTGCGTAAATCTGCGTCATCCGTGTCATCTGTGTGCTAAGTTATTTCTAACACATCCCTAATTCATATCAGCCCCGCCATATACACCGGCAGGTACAAAACATTCCCTTCCTTCCGCAAATCCTTAGTATATAGCAGATATTGGCGAAGAATGCGAGACGAGAACTTCAGGCTGAAAGCGTCAAGCGATGCGTGGGTTTTATAGCCTGACGATTTCACTTCGACGGGGCAAATCTTATCCTCTCTCGAAAGAAGAAAATCTATTTCGCAGTTGTGGTTGCTGTTTTCTTTTGGAAAAGTATAATAATACAGTTCGTTGCCTGCCGCCCGAAACATCTGCGCAACGACATTTTCATATACATAGCCTAAATCGACGCTCAACTTGTCGCTAAGCAGCTTTGAATATAGCTTGTTGTCAACGTAGTCTCTGTCGAAGAAAGCCAAAGTGACAAACAAACCGGTGTCGCCCGCATACAGTTTGTAGCGTCTGACGTCTTTGTGCAAAGCCATGCCGACGGCGGGATCATTGGCGTGATAAGCAACATTAACCGTCATGGAATCGATCATCTCGCCTATTGTTTCATACATTCGCTCCGAACGCACTCCGTCTATCACGTTGCCGACCGAATATCGCGATGCATTGCGGTTTAATTCCGACGGAATGGCTTTGAACAGAAGCGAAGTTCTGCCTCGCGCGTCAATTTTGTGAAAATCATCGTCGTATAATTCGAGTATGTTTCTTTTCACATTATCGACCATAGCAAGATTATTGGTGTTCAGGTATTCCAAAACGGCTTGAGGCATCCCGCCAACCAGCATATAGAGACGAAAATCGCGCATTAGTTTACGGTTCAGCGCATCGCTTAACGACATTTTTTTCGCAAGCGCGGCACGCAACATATCCAGCGTGGTTTCGTCTCCCAGCGCCCACCTGAATTCTTCATAATCCATAGGGTAGAGGTTAACACGTGTTTCCTCGCTCGGTATTACGATATTGCGAACATTTCGCTTAATCGAAAGCAAGGAACCCGTCTCGATGTAATCGTATCGACCGTCCTTTACAAGATGCTTGATAGCCTGACGCGCTTTGGGCTGCAACTGCACTTCATCGAAAATTATCACCGATTGCCGCTCTTCAAGAGAAACGTTATAGAACGCCTGCAGGCGAAAGAAAAATAAATTCAAATCAGAAATGTCGTTGAATAAATCGTTTACATCGGATGACGCATTGGAGAAATCAATATTCAGGCGGAATTTATACTCGCTCCGCGCAAATTCCTCCGCAAGCGTAGATTTGCCAACCCGTCGGGCGCCTCTTATCAGCAGCGCCGTTTTGCCGCCGGATTCTCTTTTCCACCGTAACATCCGGTCGTACAGTTTTCTCTTGAAAATAAGATCACCCATAAAAGATACTTTCAGACTGCAAAGATATGTCTTTGTCAATAATCCCCGAATTTAAAACCGCAAAAATGGCTGCTATCCCCGAATTTAAAACCGCAAAAATGGCTGCTATCCCCGAATTTGTAATTTTCCGAAACGCTAAAGGATGTGTTATAAATAACTTATGGTTCTACCGGGAATTGCGTGGAAAAAGTTTGCGTGTTTTTTCACCGCGTTGCGGTGTTTTCGTAACGCAAGGGGCGCAAAGGCTTCGCAAAGGGCGCAAGGGCTTCGCGTCCTTTGCGAAGGGCGCGCGGTTACAAGTCTTGAGGGCTTGATCCGCAGCCTCCGGCGACCTTGCGCAAAGGACGCGGGTAATGGCGTGAATCCGTTGAAAGGTATTATTTCTGCGGTTCTGCCGGGAAGTGTGTGGAAAAAGTTTGCGTGTTTTTTCACCGCGTTGCGGTGTTTTTGTAACGCAAAGGGCGCAAGGGCTTCGCAAAGGGCGCAAGGGCTTCGCAAAGGGCGCAAGGGCTTCGCGTCCTTTGCGAAGAGCGCCGGCTGCCGGTCTTGATCCGCAACCTCCAACGACCTTGCGCAAAGGACGCGAAGCCCCTGCGCCCTCTGCGAAGCCTCCGCGCCCCTTGCGGTAAAAAAACACCGCGACGCGGTGAATAACCGCACAATCCCTTAATAAGGGAATAAAGGTGAATATATGCTGTCCGGAGGCTGCTAAGGGTGCTTTGAAAAATAAGGGTTTTATGGCTTTTCCACACAATTCACAGTAGAACCAAAATTAAAAACTAAGAATTAAAAATTAAATGTAAGATGAAAAGATTATTTTCCACACTGCTGTTAATCATAACGGCAACACTGTTTTTGCCGGCTCAGACGGCAAAGGAGATTGCGCTGGAACGCGAAGCGATCCGAAAACTGTCGCAATCGGAACTCAACAAAAAGGCATCGAAGGCGGCACGCAAGGAAGCCAAAAAGTATGCGAAGGAAGGCTGGCTGGTCAGTCCGGGCGCGCTGCCCATCGAAAAGCAGCTCGACAATGCATACAGGATGCAGTACGTGTACGACGACGCTCTGTTTCCCAAGTATCTCATGGGCGAAGCGATGTCGGTAGGCGAGAACTACGATGCCGCCAAAATGCAGGCGCTCGAACTGGCAAAGCAGAATCTTGCAGGTCAGATTCAAACCGAAGTGACGGAACTGATAGACAACAAGGTTGCCAACCAGCAGCTGGCTGCCGAGCAGGCGGCTTCGGTGACGCAAAGTCTGGCGGAAAGCAAAAATCTGATTTCGCAGAGCATAGGCAGGGTTATTCCCGTGACGGAAATGTACCGGATAAAAAACGACAAAAACAAGGAGGTGCTGGTACGTCTCGCCTACAATGCGGAAATGGCGCGGGATGCCGCAAAGAAAGCCGTTCGACATGACCTGGAGCGAAAGGGCGACGAGCTGTCGAAGCAGGTTGACAAACTGTTTGAACGGTAGGGCGATGAAAAACGCAATATCCATGCTGCCGATGCTGTTGTTGTTGACGGCAGTATTCCCCGCAAGGCTCCTTGCGCGGAAACCCGTGAAAGTCTGCGGGGAATACACCTACTGCGCGCCCGAAAACGTGTCGCTCGAACAGGCGAGGCTCTTTGTCCTGCAGCAGGCTAAGCTTGCGGCTCTGGCAGAACGCTTCGGCACGATCATCTCGAGAATCGCCTCCACAACGATGGAGAACGACGGGAAAGGGAGGTCGGAGCTCTCCGTCGCCGTGTACGGCGGCAGCGACGTGAAGGGCGAATGGCTGAAGGACATCAAGGTGGAATACGACAAGCCGTACTACGAAAACGACATGCTGGTGCTGAGAGTATCCGTCTGCGGCACGGCGCGCGAAATCGTCGGCGCGAGAGTGGACTTTTCGGCGAAGATTCTCCGCAACGGAACGGACAACAAGTACGAAAGCGACAGCGGCAGCTTCCGGCACGGCGACGATATTTATCTTTCGTTCCGTTCGCCGGTCGATGCCTTTCTGGCAGTTTATCTGCTGGACAACACTTCGCATACCGCCTTCTGCCTCCTGCCCTACAAGGGCGACCCGAGAGGGCGCGCGCGGGTCGAGGCGGGAAGGGACTATGTGTTCTTTTCCAAAGAACATGCCGATCCGGACGAAAAGCCGATTGTGAACGAATACAAGATGACGTGCAGCAAATCGCCGGAACACAACGCGATGTATTTCATCGTTTCGACCTGCGAGTTTACAAAGGCGAACGACATGGACCTGAAGGACACCCTGCCGAGGGAACTGCCCTCGGCCGATTTTCACGAATGGCTGTTGAAAAACCGACGGAACGACAGAAACATGAAAGTTGAAATGAGAAGTATAACGATAAAAAAATAAGAATTATGAGAAAAATTATCTTCATTGCGATTCTGTCTCTGCTCTGCATCGGCGTGCAGGGACGGGAACTTTTGCCCCGCAAAGGGACAAACGGTAAATACGGCTTCGTCGATAGCGGCGGGGCAACGGCTGTCGAGTGCAGATACGACGCCGCAAGAGGTTTTGCCGGAGGTTTTGCCGTTGTAAGACTGAACGGAAAATACGGCTATATCAACAGAACCGGAACCGAAATAACTCCCCTCGAATACGACAGGGCATGGGGCTTTTCCGAAGGAATGGCGCTTGTGGGTCTGGACGGAAAATGGGGGTTCATCGACACGGCAGGCACGCAGATCGTCCCGCTGCAATACGACGAAGCAGGCAGCTTTTCCGAAGGGCTGGCTCCCGTCAAGTCGGACGGAAAGTGGGGTTTCATCGACGCCGCCGGAAAGAAAGTCATCGCCTTCAAATACGAGAAGGCGGGCGGTTTTTCCGAAGGACTGGCGTTTGTCTGTCTGAACGGCAAATGGGGAGCCGTCAACAGAACCGGAAAAAAGATCGTCCCCTTCCGCTACGACGCTGCAAGCGGTTTTTCCGAAGGTCTGGCGCCCGTCAAGTCGGGACGCGAATGGGGCTTTATCGACCGCAACGGCGCAGAGGCGATTCCATGCGAATATCACACCGTGTCGCGTTTTTTCGACGGGCTGGCGCGCGTGACCCTCAACGGAAAATACGGCTATATAGACAAAACGGGCAAAGCGGTGACATTTGTCATATACGACTGGGCGGGCGAGTTTTTCAACGGTCGGGCTCTCGTGAAATCGAACGGCAAATACGGATATATAGACAAAACCGGAAAGGAAGCGATACCCATGTCGTCTTCCGTACAGATAGCGTATGAAAAGAGCAGGATG
>JAITHX010000254.1 GCA_031279735.1 Prevotellaceae bacterium | reverse complement strand
TGATTTGCCTTCGCGCTTACGGTGATCCTTTCGGCTGAGGTGGAGAGCGCGTAATGCGTGAAGGCTGGCGAGAAGGCCGGATTCATGTTGTCCGCATCCGTCGTCAGACTCTTAAGGGTTGCATCGCCGCTCGGTTTAACAACTTCCGTGCGGGTCACAATCAGGGTATAGACTTTCACCGTGCCATTCTCGGCTGTCACCTTTATGCGGAAAGTGTTGTCGCCCACGTCGAGCGGTTTGAAGCCCGTGCCTTCCACCGCGGCGCCGGGGTGCGCCGCGGCGGCGGCTATAACTACGTTTTCGTTGACGTGTGCAACAGCGACGGAGTAGTTCGATATTTCCGGAGAGAATAAAGGCGACAGAGCATAGTTTCCGGCCGTCAGATAGCTCAAGTCCGCATTGCCGCTTTCCGATCTTGCGATCTTCAGCATATAGATTTTGTTCGCGCCATTGTTGCCCGTCACGATTATTTCAAAAGTGTTTTCGCCGGCTTTCAGCGATTTCGTTCCGGCGCCGCTCACTGTGCCATTCCCGTCGGCTTCGGCGGATATTTCGACTGTGGCGACGTCGGCAGGCACGCTCGCGGAATAGAGCAGTACAGCCGGCGAAAATGCGGGACTTAACGCCGCTCCGCTCACCGAAAGACTTTTCAGAGACGGCTCGTCGGCATCGCGAATCACCTTGACTGTGTAAGCGACAGTGGAGTTTTCGGCTCCGCGCAGCGTAACGGTGAAGGTGTGTTCGGGCAGAGAGAGCGTCTTGTTTCCGGCGCCGATGACAGTTATGCCCGAATGTGAACCCGCAGCCGAAATGTTGACCGACTTTGTGCCGGAGGCTACGGTGACGGTGTAGTCCTTGACTTCCGGGTCGAAATCCGGCGCGAGCTTGCCCGGAGTGACGGACAGGGTTGCCAGCGCGGGATTGAGATAGTCGGAATAAGCCGCGACTATATGTTTGGATTTTTTGATGGTAAGAGTATTGTTGGCTTCGCTTGCATTTCCTATCGAGGTGCCGAGATAGCTTGCCTGCGGATCGGAAAAGAAAGGAATGTGGGGAAAATAGCCCTGACTGTCGAACTGTTCGTAGGTCATAACAGTAGAAACTTTTTTGTTCTGCGCCATTCCCCGCCAGCCGTTGGAATAGGTGTAGAGACCGCGAGTGCCGCCGGGTTGCATCCGGTGGTGATGACAGCCGAGATTGTGGCCTATTTCGTGAGGAGCGGTGTAGGTCCACGAGAGCTGCTGTACTCGACAATACGAGAAACCGTTCTCTATCTGACCGCCCTCGCTCGACAATAGCGTTCCCTGACCGCCGTAAACACTGACCTTGGCAATGAGCATCACTATATCGGCTTTATACTGCTTGCGTTTTTCGTGAACATCGTCCATATAGCCGTCGTTCTTGCCCTGCAAGCGCATGATGTCGGCGTTGGAGTCGACCGCTCGGTAGCCGGTCTGGTATTTATGAACGACTCTTACAGTGACCCCGGTGTTGGAATTGGAGAAAACAAGATTGGCTTTCTGCATAGCCTGATCAATCAGATCGTCGATGCCGGATACGAGAGTATCCTGAAGACACCACTGTCGAGCCTGATCGGTATATAAAACGAGAACGTCTATCACAGCCGGATCGTCGGTCGATGGCGCCGCCGGAACTGACGGCGCTGCCGGATGCCGATGCTCTTCTTCTTCGTCGTCATCGCCGTCATCATCATCGTCGTGAGCGTGAGCGTCGTGCCCGTCGTTAACGCCCGGAACAAACTCGGCGCAAGGACGCGCCGCCTCCATCAGTCTGGACATTTTGACGGAACGAAGCACCGAAGCGCCGTCTCGCCTTGCGGCGAAAAACTGCTCGTCGGACTGCGGAATGTCAGCCGACACGGAAACTCCGCCGGCGGAAGCCGAAATGAAACAGTAAGCGTTTTCGCTGTTGAGTATTCTGGCAGTAATGCCGGTGATGCCGTCGTAACTTCGCGCAACTCGACTGACAACCGCCGTATAGCGCTTATCCTCGAAAAAGTCGAGCTTCAGCGTGTCGCCGGTATTCTCGGAAGTAAGGTTACTTAAGGCTGGATTGGCGTCGAAAGGACGCGAACGCCCTTCGCCCGAACCGGTAAAACTCATTGCGGGCGCCTGCTGCATCAAGGCGTCCAAAGATTTCTCGTTGTTTATGTTCAGAGTCTTCCGAGCAAACAACGGAGAAAACGAAAAGAAGGCGATTACTGCCATTGTGAATCCGAATCCGAAAAACGGACTTGACGTAGATAAATAATGTCTCATAAATTATACTTTTTACCACTTGCGTTAATTTTTTCACTTTCACTCTTGCGGAATCCGACACAGCCAAAGCATGTCGACCCGCTATAATCCCCGCTGCTCGCGGGTTTTTCGTACTAAACCTTTACGAAAATCTTTTGCCAAACAACGGGGCAAAGTTATAAATATTTTTACAAACAAATATAATTAATGGTTAATTGTTAATTGTTAATTGTTAATTGTTAATTGTTAATTGTTAATTGTTAATGCCTATCGGCTCAGTGTCTCCGTCTCACTCCGCCCGTCCGACAGGCATTAACAATTAATAATCAACAATTAACAATTAACAATTAACAATTAACAATTATCTTTAAAACAGTCTTCTTCACGCAATTGGAGGCTGCCTGCTCTTCCTGCTAGTCTGTTTTAAGAACAGCCTGACGGGGGCGTATCGCGCCTGCGGTTTCCTCGCGAATCAAAAACACTGCGGCTGTTTCATGCCTGTTTCAGATGATTTCTCGAAGATATTGCGCGTTCCGTTCGTGAAAAACGAGTTGCTTCCCGCTTTGTTTCATGCTTTGCTTCCCGTTTCGTTTCATGCTTCGTTTCATGCTTCGTTTCAACCTTTGTTTCAGAACGCATCGGAGATGAAAGTTTCACGCCCCGCAACGGCGGAAAGACTGCGACGGAAAGACTGCGGCGGAAAGAAAAACAATCATACACAGCCGAAGTCGTAATTCGTAATTCGTAATTCGTAATTGATTGGGTGCATTTCAATTTGTCGCTTTTTTGTCTGAACCGGAATTTTCATAAGATTTGCAGGATTCGCAAGATTCTGCGGCGACAAGCATCAGACAAACATGGAGACAACCGACATCATAGTTGCCGCTTCGGACTTGTCCGGCAGCGTCACGGAAAAAGGAACAATCGCTGTAAATGCTACAGAACATATCGTTGTTCCGGGTATAGGAAGGGTATAGGAAGGATATAGGAAGGATACAGGAAGGACGAAGAAAGAACGACAGCGAGGCTTGTTTCAGGGCGTTATAGTTGGGGGTGCCGCGAGCGCAGACCGTATCGCGCTGAACGCATGGAGGCTTCGAAAACGTAAAAGAGGGTCAAAACGCACGAATTATGTCGAAAAACATGCGAGTCTCGAAAAAAAACGCCGGAAGCCGAAAAATTTGAAGGCGCAGGGCGTATGAATTAAGAATTAAGAATTAAGAATTGCCTTCGGAAATTAAGAATTAAGAATTAAGAATTGCCTGTCGGAAAGTGGGAGAATTTAGGAGGGATAGAGCCGGATGGCAATTCTTAATTCTTAATTCTTAATTCTTAATTTTCCGCAGGGCAATTCTTAATTCTTAATTCTTAATTCTTAATTTCTTTGTTCCGCATCCTTTACGAATTTAACTGTTCTACAATCCTGACGAAAGTTTTCGCAACCTCTCTTTCGTCCGGCACAGCTGCAAATGCCAGCTTCGGCAATTCTGACGAATAAACAATCCGCAAAAAAGTCCACAATGCCGGAAAATCAGCAACAAGCGACGATTGCGACATTTTCTTTTCCTTCCAATTTTCAGGCGTATCGAATATTTTTTGGTCATGTGTCAAAAGTTCGACAAACTCCCGTTTGAAGTCGGACGTTTGCACGTAAGCCGCACATTCTTCGTCCTTCGCCAGATAGTATAAATCGTAGAAATGTCTAATTTTAGATGCAAGGGCGACGCGCGGGTCGGAAGAAAAAGAAAATCGAAAAAGAGATGCCAATTTCTCTATTCGCTGCAACGAGCGCGTTATCCAATAGTCTTTCTCAACGTACACTTCATCCAGGTCGAGCGTATCCGAGACCGTGTGAATTAAATCCAAGAATAGTGTTTTGTTTTCGTGTAAATTCATACTATATTCCATTTTATTTTCATTTGCAATACATTTTCTGAAACGGGAACCTTATAAGTTGTGATTTCCGTCAGCGATTTTCTCAATCTGTCGATTAGCTCCTGCTCCGCCCCGATTTGTTCCAGTATTGCACCGCACAAAGCCCGAACGTAGTTGGTGTATTTTAGCGACAGTTTTGCAAGTCGTTTCTGTTTTTCGGGCGGCAGTTCGCTGATAATTTGCATCAAACGGGCACAAGCTTCGTCCGGCGTCGAGGCTGGAATTTCGTCGATAAAACGCAGGCAATCCAGTATCTGCAGCAATTCCACATTGTTTTTATTGATGGCGTTGGGCTGCAGGACGAACGTTATCCTGTATCTCCCTCTTTTTATTGCGCGTTTATACTTATTCGCGCCTATTTGAAGGGTATTTGAAATTTGAGTGCTTAAATATAGATCGTTATATATCGAATAGCCCGTTAGATAGCCGGTAAGTTTCCCGTTCTTTTCGAGCAAATCCTTGACAATTTGCCGTACGGGCGGTTTCAGCGAGCCAAATTCAGTTTCTCGCGGTTTGTAATATTTTCCTTTTGAAAGTTTCCGGATTTTGCCTGAATCCGCCAAGCGATTGAGTGTTTTTCTGACGGTGTCTTTCTTTTCCGCCTCCGCATAAAAATCATTGCAGGTGAAAACATAGCCTTTCGGAAATCTTTTTATTGCATTTTCTATTGCATCAACTATTTGCACGTTCATATCACTTTAAATCCAGAATATTTTCCGTCAAGTTTTTTACGTAAAAAACAGGACAATTTACTCGACTGCAAAGTTACGATTTTCTCCGGTTTTCCCGATCCGATAAATTTTCCGTATAACAGCTGTATAACTATTATCCGTTATCTTTGCGCGAAAAATTAAAGATGTTAAAAATGAAGATTCGGCTTCTAATGTGTGCAATACCGATAATTTGCCATATCGGAGCGGGGGCGCAGACCGAAATAAGCATGAAGATGGAACCTCCGGCGGACACGGTTTACATAGGAGATCAGGTGACACTGAAAGTTAGAGTTAAGGTTCCCGACGACAGGATTGTTTTTTTTCCGCAGTTCGGCGACGACAAGGACAAGGGTATAGAAATCCTCGAAACGAGCGAAGTCGATACCGTAGAGCGCCGCAGGAAGGAGTTCAGTCTGCTGGAGAAAAGATACAGGATGACCTCCTTCGAGCCGGGGGAGTTCAGCATCAGGGAATTTTTCGTTATCACATTGTCGGCGTCGGGCATCGACACTGTTTATGCCGACAGCGGAGTAAGTCTCTGGGTGAAGCCGGCGGAACTCGCGCAGGATTTTCAGCCCTACGACATTCGCGGCATCAGGACGTATCCGTCGAGACTTTGGCTATGGATATGTCTTCTGGCTGTCGGGGGCGCGCTGCTTGCCGCGCTGGCGGTTTATTTGGCAAAGAAATACAAAGCCCGAAAAGCGCGGGAAGCCGTACCGTTCAAGAAGATCAACCCCTACGAATGGGCAGCGGGCGAACTTGCGAAACTGAAAGCGGAGAATATTTCGACTGCGCGAACCAAGGAGTACTATTCGCGACTGACCGACATTGTTCGCGAATACATAGAATTGCAGACAGATATTTCGGTGATGGAAAAAACTTCCGACGAAATGCTGGCGATACTTCCGACGACGGCGTTCAATTCGCCCCGCCTTGTGGAGAACGTGAGGAATCTGTTTTTCATTGCCGATCTGGTCAAGTTTGCCAAGTATTCGGCGCTGTTGTCGGAATGTGAAACGAGCTGGCTTCACGCCGTCACATTCGTCGAAGAGAGCAATCAAATTATAAACGAATTAAAACAATCGGAAAATGATAAGGATACCAACGCTTCAGGACATTCCCCGGTTTGAGAATCCGGCGATATTGTGGCTGCTGCTGCTGCTGCTGCTGCCGTATATAGCATGGTATGTTGCTGCGGGCAGAAAACGCAATGCGACACTGAGAGTGCCTACTCTGGCTCCGCTGAGGAAAGCGGGGCGCGGGATTTACAGCCGGCTGAAACACATTCCCTTTGTTCTGCGCTGTCTGACGGTGGCGCTGATTATCGTGGCTCTTGCCCGTCCGAGATCGTCGAAAGAGTTTGAACGCACAAGCGTTGAGGGGATAGACATAATGCTGGCGCTCGACGTTTCAACGAGCATGCTGGCGCAGGATTTTCGTCCCGACAGAATAAACGCCGCGAAAGACATAGCGATAGAGTTCGTTTCGCAGCGATCGTCCGACCGTATCGGGCTGACCGTCTTTGCGGGCGAAAGTTTCATCCAATGCCCGCTCACCACCGACAAGGCAACCATCATCAATCTGATAGCCAAAACGCAAACCGACCTGATAGAGGACGGCACGGCGATAGGCAACGGCATGGCGACAGCCGTCAATCATATCAAGGACAGCGAAGCGAAAAGCAAAGTCATGATTCTGATGACCGACGGGATGAACAACAGCGGAAACGTAAGTCCGGAGGCGGCTCTGGAGATAGCCAAACTCTACAAAGTGAGGGTTTACACCATAGGAATAGGCACAAACGGCACGGCGCCGGTTCCGGTCAGAACTCCGATGGGCGTACAGATAATTCATCAGCCGGTGGAAATCGACGAGGCGCTGATGAAAGACATTGCAAATTCGACTGGAGGACAGTACTTCAGGGCTACGGACAACACGAAGCTCGTGGAAATATATTCGCAGATCAACGAAATGGAGAAGACAAAGAGTTTGGTTGACAGTTTTCCGGTGTATAAGGAGGAGTTTCTGCTGTATGCGCTGTGGGCATTCGGACTGTTTATGCTGGAAATGCTGCTTCGGCTGCTCGTATTGAAGCGAATCCCTTAAAGAATGTTAACGTTAATCAGTCTATAAATTGTCGAAAGAACTTAAATAATATTAAAAATACAGTGAATAAACTTAAAAAAAGGAAAAGGCGCTCTTAGAGATGCATAATCACTATATATTTGCAGGATAAAAAGATATTGCGAAGATATGATAAAGATAGTTGTTAACAAAGACAAAAAGAATACGGGGATATTCATACCGATAGAGGATTTCGAGCAGATCAGACCTTCGGTAAAGTCGGGCAGCGTAATCGACAGAATGATGGACGAATTGACCGAATCGGAGGATATGCGCGAAATGAGACGAAAATCGTTCGACGCTTCGGACATTTCGCTGAAGGACACCGAAGCGGTGCAGCAGTACAAACTCGAGGAGTTTTACATAGCCACGTTTCTTTCGGGCAAACCGATATATTACAAGGACAACCGCTGCAGCTCGCCGTCCGACATCATAAGGGCGGAAGCCGACGGAAGCGAAGTCATCATCAATTACGACTGGGAGACCAACATGGAAACCGAAATAAGCGCGCTTGCCGCCAAAGGCGAAGGCAAGTACGCTTATCTGCTCCACGATCCGAGGTTTCTCAAGCAAAGCGAAAACCGATAACATCTATTCTTCTCCCGAAACATGCTGACTTACGATGCGAAAATCCGCACCCGCTACGGCGAAACCGACAAGATGGGAGTGATCTATCACGCGAACTATATAAACTACTACGAGATAGCGCGGACGGAAATGCTCAGAAGCACGGGGCTGTATTCCTACGACGAAATGGAGCGCGACGGCGTCATGATGCCGGTTGTGGAAATAGAAAGCAAGTACCTGATGCCCGCCTACTACGACGAATGTCTCACGGTGCGGGTCACTGTCAGAGAGCCGCCAACCGCGCGAATAACCTTTCACTACGAAATATACAACGAAAAACGGGAGCTGCTGAACACCGGCAGAGCCGTACTCGTGTTTATAAGCGTCAAATCGGGACGCCCCTGTCGTCCGCCCAAAAAACTAATTGATTGTTTTAAGGAATATTTTTGAAAAGAAGGGGGCTGAAGACAAAAAAGACCGCCGGACGAAAAAAAATATCGCACCCTTCATTCTTGCTATCAAAAAATTATAGCCGCAGAGCAAATAAAGTTCAGTTAAAAAATCTGACTTGGAAGAATCCCTAACGTAATTATGCCTATATTTGTGACCGAAAATTTAAGTGGGACACTAAAATATGTAGTTTGAAATACACTGTAATGCAACAGGATAATTTAGTAATAGTAGAATCTCCGGCAAAGGCGAAAACAATAGAAAAGTTCTTGGGCGAAAATTTTCTCGTCAAGTCGAGCTTCGGACACATAAGAGACCTTGCGAAAAAAGATTTCGGTGTGGATATAGCAAATAATTATAAACCCGAATATATAGTTTCCGACGACAAGGTGGCGGTGGTGAAAGAACTCAAAAAATTGAGCAAAAGCGCAAAAACCGTATGGCTCGCTTCCGATGAAGATCGCGAAGGGGAGGCGATAGCTTGGCATCTGCAGGAAACACTGAACCTTGACGAAGCCAGAACAAACAGAATAGTCTTTCACGAAATAACGAAGGACGCGATACTGAACGCCATAAAAACGCCGAGAAAGATAAACGACAATCTGGTGAACGCGCAGCAGGCGCGCCGGATACTCGACCGGCTGGTGGGTTTTGAGGTCTCGCCCGTTTTGTGGAAGAAGGTCAAGCCGTCGCTCTCGGCGGGAAGAGTGCAGT
Source organism: Prevotellaceae bacterium (assembly GCA_031279735.1). Taxonomy (GTDB): domain Bacteria; phylum Bacteroidota; class Bacteroidia; order Bacteroidales; family UBA932; genus JAIRLF01. The sequence goes on along the minus strand of JAITHX010000254.1, from coordinate 1,444 downwards.
CGGTGGCGGTGAGGCTGATAGTCGAACGCGAACGCGAAATAATAGGATTCAAACCCGAAATATACTATAAGGTGGCGGCGGTGTTCAGCTCGAACGAGGACAGGAAACTTGCGCTGAAAGCTGATCTGAACGTAAGGTTCAAAACGCTTGAAGAAACCGAAGCGTTTCTGAATCACTGTGTATCGGCGGAGTTTATTATCTCGGCGATAGAGAAGAGACCCGCAAAGAAATCGCCGGCGCCTCCCTTCACAACCTCTACGCTGCAGCAGGAAGCGGCGCGAAAATTCGGATTCTCGGTGGCGCAAACCATGTCGCTTGCGCAGCGCCTCTACGAATCGGGAAAGATAACGTACATGCGAACCGATTCGACGAACTTGTCAACGCTTGCCGTCGATACGGCGAAAAGCACCGTGACGAATCTCTACGGCGCCGAATACTCGAAGCCGCGCCAGTATCAGACTAAGATCAAGGGCGCTCAGGAAGCTCACGAAGCCATACGCCCCACATATCTCCAAAATCAGACTACGGAGGGAACCGCACAGGAAAAGAAACTGTACGAGCTGATTTGGAAGCGCACGATAGCCTCGCAGATGAGCGACGCGCTGCTGGAAAAAACAACGGTGACCGTCTCCGTCTCCGACAGTCCGCATAAATTCCTGTCGGTAGGCGAAGTTCTGCTCTTCGACGGATTTCTCAAGGTGTATATAGAATCGAACGACGACGAAACGGAAGACAAGACGGCGGAAACCCTGCTGCCTCCGCTGAAGGAACAGCAGGAACTTATTTATAAAACGATTACTGCCACTGAACGATTCACCCAGCATCCCGCCAGATACTCCGAAGCAAGTCTGGTGAAGAAAATGGAGGAACTGGGCATAGGCCGCCCCTCGACATACGCGCCGACAATCTCCACGATAATCCAGCGCGGCTATGTGCAAAAGGAAAACCGCCCCGGAGAGCAGCGGGATTTTATTAAGCTGACCCTTCAAAAGGACACAGTCAAAAAGGAAACGCTCAAGGAGACGACCGGTTCGGAGAAATCGAAACTGTTTCCGAGCGACATAGGCATGCTGGTCAACGATTTTCTGATTGAACATTTTGAAAACATCGTTGACTATAACTTTACGGCGAAAGTCGAAGAGCAGTTCGACGAAATAGCTTCGGGAGAGCTGGAATGGACGGAAATGATCGACAAGTTCTACAAGCCGTTCCACAAGGACATCGAGAAAACGGCGGAGATTTCGCGTCACGCAAGCTCCGAAAGGGTTCTCGGCAGCGACCCGAAAACGGGCAAGCAAATATCCGTTCGTCTGGCACGTTTCGGACCTGTGGCTCAGCTCGGAAACGCCGACGACGAAAAACCCGTGTATGCAAGCCTGAAAAAGGGGCTGCTTCTGGAAACCATAACGCTGGAGGAGGCAATCAAACTCTTCGATCTCCCGCG